>JBJTJB010000588.1:0-3414 GCA_046095245.1 Bacteroidota bacterium
CCACCGACGGGCATAAAAATAACGACAACGACCGTACCAAGGTATTGCAAGAAGCCATTCGTGAATTGGAAAAATCCCGTTCGGATTTAAGCACTGCATTGGAGAAAGAGAAAGACCTGAATGATTTGAAGTCGAGGTTTATCTCGATGGCATCACATGAATTCAGAACACCGTTAACCACCATTTTGAGTTCGGCCGGACTGATTGCCGAATACAATGCGGGCGAAACGCACGCGGATCGCAGACTGAAGCACCTGGACCGGATTCGCAATGCAGTGAATAACCTGAACGATATTCTGGGTGACTTCTTATCGCTCTCCAAACTGGAGGAAGGTAAAATCCGTGCAGAGTACACCGAATTCACCTTGCCTGAACTGGTACGGGAAGTCATAGGCGATCTACACGTGAACACTAAGCCTGGCCAGCAGATCCTTTATGCACACAAGGGACGTGATCAAGTTGTACTGGATCCCAAATTGCTCAAAAATATCCTCATCAATCTGGTCAGTAATGCCATCAAGTTTTCTCCGGAACATAAAAATATCCGGATCAACACCGAAGCATTCGATCTGACCATCCGCCTCGAAGTCCTTGATGAAGGAATCGGTATCAGCGAAGAAGATCAGAAACACCTCTTCGAGCGGTTCTACAGGGGAAAGAATGCCTTTAACATTCAAGGCACTGGCCTCGGGCTGAACATCGTTGGAAATTACGTCGACTTGTTAAAAGGACATATTTCCCTGTCGAGTCAACTCGATGCAGGGACAACCATCAAAATCACATTTCCACATCTTATTTCCTAAACCATGAACAACAAGAAAATCCTGCTGATTGAAGACAACAGCGATGTCCGTGAAAATACGGCTGAAATCCTCGAACTCGCCAACTACAATGTAGTGACTGCACCCGATGGAAAAGAAGGGGTTGAAATTGCCCGACACGAGAAGCCGGACCTGATCATCTGTGATATCATGATGCCCGGTCTTGACGGATACGGGGTGCTTCACCTGTTGAGTAAGGACAGCGCACTGGCCATGGTTCCTTTCATTTTTCTTACGGCCAAAGCCGAACGTAGTGACATGCGGAAGGGAATGGATCTTGGAGCTGATGATTACATCACGAAACCATTCGACAAAACCGAGTTGCTGAATGCCGTTGAAAGCCGGATCCGGAAATCCGATCTCCTTCACAAGGAATATGGAAAAGACATTGAGGGCCTGGGAACTTTTATAAGCGATGTAGCTGGCGGTACGGCATTAAAACGCTTTCTGGAAGGCAAACGTGTGAACCATTACCGCAAGAAAGAATCGGTGTATCTGGAGGGCAATTATCCGAGCGGTATGTATTACGTCACCAGCGGAAAGATCAAGATTTTCAAGACCCACGAGTATGGAAAAGAGCTGATTACCGATCTGCTCAAAGAAGGTGATTTTTTCGGTTACACGGCCTTACTTGAGGAGAACCCATACAACGAGTCGGCCGAAGCGCTGGAGGATTCGGAGGTTACATTCATTCCCAAAGAGGAATTCCAGGGTTTATTGTTCGGTAACCCTGCCGTGACCAAGAACTTCCTGAAGATTCTGACCAAGGGTGTGATCGATAAACAGGAGCGGCTGCTGAAATTGGCTTACAGTTCCGTGCGGAAACGAACTGCTGAAGCCTTGGTGCTGCTACAGGACAAGTACAAACAGAAAGAGGATGCGCATTTCGAGATGGCTATAGCACGAGAAGATCTGGCCAATATTGTGGGCACCGCAACGGAATCGTTGATTCGTACCCTGAGTGATTTCAAGGAAGAGAAACTCGTCGAGATTCGTGATGGAAAAATCCGTGTACTCGATGCAGAAAAGCTCAGGAAGTTGAAAGCCTGAACCTGAGCGGCGGAAAACTGAACAACCCCGATGCTTCGCGACTATCAGTACAAGTCGGTATCGTCGGGGTTGGTTCTTTCCTCTTGGATTTTACGGGATAACTCGGCGCCCTCCTCATTCTGTTGAGCGAGAGTCCATGCATCTGTTGCCGACGTCTCTAACCACACATTCCCTGACTTTCGGAAAACCTGTGCGGATAGACCGAAATCATCGTACAACCTGGCTTCAAGTTGGCTTACAGTCATTTCGCGATTGATGTGCAGCAGTCCTTCACTTTTCTTCATTCTGCAATCCGAAACGGTTTTGTTCTGGTCGTGCAGCTGTGAACGGGAACTGGCCTCCCCTATTCGATGAGGAGCCTTAAAAAACTCGAGTTTGAGGTAGGGAAATGCATTGCTGAACTCCGATTGCAACTCGTGGAGTTTACGTGAATCGCGGATCTCAAGGGCCATCGCGTGTGTGGTTTGACTGCTCGAATACATGGAAACTGGTCTTGATTTAACCTTCTAAGTCACAAAGATGAACTTGTGTTTTTGAATTCGCAATGATATCGGTCAACCTGGCTCCTAATTTCAAACGAGAGTGGATGGATTTTCGGGATGTTTTAAGAGTTAACAAATAGGTGTTTTCATCCAGTTGGTGGACAATTCAAATAGCATTTATAGGATACCAAAGTCAAGAGCACCCATCGTGCCTGGCCTTCAAAAGAAGAGGAAACTTGAAAGATGGGGGGAGTTAGTGAACGACTTTGGCTATGATTTTCTACTGACCTCCTATGATATTTCAGGTTTGCCCGTTACCTTTTTGAGCAGAAACCTCTGGTGAACCAGGTTTCGTGTTGTATAAAACCCTGAATCAACGCCCGACAGGATCTAGTCCGTCATGTGGGTCACCAGTACGGGCACATCTGTCTTGAGACTGACGCGCTTGGTGATGCTTGCATTGGTCAAGGATTTGAGGAGACCCCGGTGATGGGTGGCCATGGCAAGACAATCGGCTTTTTCTTGTTTTAGAAAGTAAGTGATGCCATCTGCAACATTTAAATCGGTACACAGGAAGCCCTTCATTTTGGGGTATCGCACATGCTGTCGGATGCGGTGGGTGATACGTTCCAAATCCCGTTCATCGTGTACCAGGTGTTTATTATCGATGTTCAGAAAAATAAGTTCTGAATTGAAGGATTGAGCGAAACCGGCAACCCGATTCGCTGCCTGAAGATTCTCATCAGATAGGTCGGTCGTGTAAACGATCTTTCGGAAACCAGCGTATTTGGCCTTGGGTGGAACCATTAACACATCGCATGCGGCCTCGCGGATCACTCTTGATGCATTGCTGCCGATCAGCAAGCGCTGAATCTCCGAACTCGCAGTGGTGGCCATGACGATCAGGTCGGCTTTCTTTTCAATCGCGGTTTCTGTGATCCGTGCGGAAGGTAATCCCTGTTGAAGGATCATCTCGAAGCGAATGTCTTTGGCTTTGGGAAGTATGGAAAGCTGAAAGGCATGCAGTTGCTTGAGTGCAGCCTCCCGGATCGCTACGTAGT
>JBJTJB010000589.1:0-4434 GCA_046095245.1 Bacteroidota bacterium
TATGCACACTTCGACACCACACCGCTCAAACTCGGCGTGTACACCGATAAACGAAAACAAAGCAGCACCAAAGCCAAGCACAAACTCCTGCATGAATCCGTGTACTAGGATGCCTTCACGTTTGCGGTATCGCAAGGCTGCGACGAGGCCATCGTCCTAAACCCGACCGGGCAGGTCATCGAAAGTGCAAACTCGAACCTCTTCGTGTGGGATGGCACTTGCCTCAAAACGCCACCGCTGAGCGAGGGCTGCGTAGAAGGCGTTTATCGAGGCCTGGTGATTGAGACGTGCAAGGCAGCCGGAATCCAGGTGGAAGAATCAGTACTTGAAGTGGAAACACTTGAACACGCCCTCGAGATCATCCTCTGCAATGCATTGCGTGGCGTACGTGGTGTAACCCATTACGCGGAGAAACAATACAGCACGGAATTTTCGGCTAAGCTGTTTGCCTTGTGCCGCTCGGCCGAAACGCTGTGATTCCTTACGCTCCGGCCAGCTCCTGCAACTCAAGCCAACGCATCGTTTTCTCGTCGATTTTCGATTCGATGGCCCGGAACTAATCGGAGACCCGCTGCAATGCTTCATGCTCCAGTCCCGAGCCCATCGCCGCAACCAACTCCGCATTTTTCTGCTCCAGCACGGGGATTTCCGCTTCGAGCGTATCCATCTCTTTTTGTTCCTTGAAGCTTAGCTTGCGCCTGGCAGCAGTTGTGTTCGCCGTACTTTCGACTGCAGGTTTCTGCTCTTTTGCAGGAGTAGTTTTCTCATTCAATGCAGCGTCGTACTGACTTCGGTATTCGGTATAGTTGCCATGGATGTCTTTGACACCGCCCGATCCGTCCAGCACAAATACGTGGTCGACGAGGCGATCCATGAAATACCGGTCGTGCGTCACCATCAGCATGCAACCGGCGTAGCCCTCCAGAAATTCCTCAAGGGTATTCAGCGTAACGATGTCCAGATCGTTCGTCGGCTCATCCAGAATCAGGAAATTGGGGTTGCGGAGCAAAATGGTCAGGAGGTAAAGGCGCTTTTTCTCACCTCCACTCAGGTTTGACACAAACACGTGCTGCTTGCTTCCGGAAAAATTGAAGTGATTCAAAAACTGGGAAACACCCATCCAGTTGCCATTGCCGGTTTCCACATATTCGGCAATGTCTTTCACCACATCAATCACACGTTTATCCTCGGGCAAGGAGATGCCGGTTTGCGAGTAATACCCGAACACAACGGTCTCACCCGCCTTCACGCGTCCTTTATCGGGCCGCACAAGGTCCATGATGATATTCAACAAGGTCGATTTTCCCGAGCCATTCCGGCCGATCAGTCCAATCTTCTCCCCACGCTTGAAGGTGTATGAGAAATCCTTCAGCAGGTCTTTTCCATCATAGGACTTACAGATGTTTTCCAGCTCAAGGATTTTGCTGCCAAGCCTGCTCATCTGCATGCTGATCTGCATCTTGTCGTCGACGCGCTTGCCGCGAGCGTCCTTTTCCAGATCGTAAAACGCATCCTGCCTCGATTTCGATTTGGTGGTGCGGGCCTTGGGCTGACGCCGCATCCACTCCAACTCACGCCGGAAGGTGTTGCGTACTTTTTCCAGGGTAGCACGCTCCATCGTTTCGCGCTCCTCCTTTTTCTCCAGATAATAGGCATACCCTCCGTGATAGGTGTACACGGTGGAGTTTTCCAATTCGACAATCATGTTGCACACACCATCCAGAAAATAGCGGTCGTGCGAAATCAACACGATGGACTTGTTCAAGCGCTTGAGTTTGTTCTCAAGCCACTCAATCATATCCAGATCGAGGTGGTTGGTGGGCTCATCCAGTAAAAGCAAATCGTGGTCTTCGATGAGCAGGCGTGCCAGTGAAACCCGTTTACGCTGTCCGCCCGACAGGAGGTGCATGGGTTTATCGAGCTGGTGGATACCCAATTTGCCAAGCACTTCGGCGGCGCGGCTCTCATAATCCCAGCCGTTGAGGGAATCGATGCGGTCTGTGAGGCGTTGCAAGTGATCGGGATCCAGCTCGTCGGCCTGTTTGAGGGCGCGCTCGTATTCGCCGATTGCATGCAGCACGGGATGTCCGGGCTCAAATATGCAATCCATCACGCTGGCGCCTACGGGAAAAACGGGATCCTGTTCGAGGTAACCGATCCTTAAATCCTTCCGGAAAGAAAGACGACCCTCATCGGCGGTCTCCCGACCGGCCAATATGCGCATCAGGGTGGTTTTTCCACTCCCGTTGGCTGCAATCAGCGCCATTTTTTGCCCTTCTCCCAAGGAAAAATCAATCCCCTGAAACAGGGGTTTCTCGTTGTAGGCCTTCGCCAATCCTTCGGCAGTAAAGACATTCATGCGGCAAAGGTACGGCTTGGCCGGCAGCCCTATCTTTGCGTCATGCAGGTTAATCCCGCCGGTCCGGAACATCTTCACAGCATTGCCAGCTTGGCGGAGATCATCTGGTACGCCTATTACCCTGCCATCATCACGGAAGATCAGATCCGTTATATGCTCGAACGGGGCTATTCGATCGATGCATTGAACGAGCAGCTGAACGCAGGCCATTGCTTTTACCTGCTGGAAGAAGAGAACACTCCACTAGGCTATGCATCGGTCAGTGAGGAATCGGCCGGTCACTTTTTCCTGCATAAATTCTACCTGCAGTTAAACCGTCATGGCCAGGGACTCGGTGCGCGCTTCATGGCCGAACTCGAATCGCGGTGTGCCGGAATCAAATCGATGAAACTGACGGTGAACAGAAAAAACATCAAGGCGATCAACTTCTATTTCAGTCACGGATTCCGCATCGACCAGGCTGCCGATTTCGACATCGGCTCCGGTTATTTCATGAACGATTTCGTGATGGTAAAAACCTATTGAGCCTACGTTAGCCTTACCTTTAAAATCATGTCGGGAAATTCATTCGGTCATCTGTTCCGCATCAGCACCTTTGGCGAATCGCATGGGCCGGGCATCGGTGTTGTAATTGATGGGTGTCCGGCAGGACTCCTAATCGACTCCGAACTGATCCAGCAGGAACTGGACCGCCGCAGACCCGGACAGGCAGCGCACGCCAGTCCCCGACAGGAAACAGACCGCTTGCAGATCCTCAGCGGCATTTTTGAACATAAGACAACCGGCAGTCCCATTGCCTTGTTCATCGCCAATGCGGATGCCCGTCCGGAGGACTACGATCACCTGAAAGACCATTGGCGTCCGGGGCATGCCGACATGACCTATAGTTTGAAGTACGGACACCGGGATCACCGGGGAGGCGGCAGAAGTTCGGCCAGGGAAACCGCAGCTCGCGTAATGGCGGGTGCGCTTGCGAAACAACTGATCGCCCACGCGGGCATCGAGCTTTCGGCCTACGTAAGCCATATCGGCCCCCATGCCATGCCGGGCGGATATGAATTTTATACCCGCCAGGAAGTGGATGCCAGCACCGTCCGTTGTCCGCATGCGGAAACGAGCGGAAAGATGCTGCAGTTCCTGGACGAGTTGCGGGCAGCGGGCGATACCTGCGGGGGAATCATCACCTGTATGGTCACCGGAGTTCCGACGGGCCTGGGGAATCCGGTTTTTCACAAATTACACGCCGACCTGGCCCACGCCATGCTCGGAATCAATGCAGCCAAAGGGTTCGAAAGCGGAGATGGATTTGCAGCTGCGGGTATGCGTGGCAGCGACTTCAACGATGCCATCGAAGCAAGCGTAGACGAATCCGGGCATCCCACGTTCCACACCCAAAGCAACCACAGCGGTGGTATACAGGGCGGTATTTCGAATGGCTCACCGGTTGTATTCCGTGTCGCTTTCCGTCCTGTATCGACCCTTATGCAGGATCAGCAAAGTGTTGACAGCAGCGGAAATACCGTCACCGTTGAAGGCAAAGGCCGGCACGATGCCTGCGTTGTTCCCCGTGCAGTACCGATTGTTGAAGCCATGTGCGCCCTGGTGCTGGCCGACCACTTGTTGCTTAACCGTAGCGCAAGGATATAAATCAGTCCATCGTGGATAAACTTCTGTCCGGGCGCTCCGTTTTTCACGCCCAGGACACGAATTTTGTGTAATCAGCGTTTTATGACCATGCGTAAAAAGATATTCCTGGGACTTGCCTCCTTCCTTGTTCTCCTGCTTGCCGCACTGATTCTTGTCCCCCTGCTCTACAAAGACCGTATTGCAGGAATGATCAAGGACGAGGCCAATAAAAACCTCAACGCAAAGCTGGAGTTCTCCGATGTAAGCCTCAGCCTCATCCGCTCTTTCCCCAACCTGAACCTCGGAGTAAGCGGACTTTCCATTACCGGTAAAGGTGATTTTGAGGAGGACACCCTGATTCATGCCGGTGACTTGTCCATCACCCTCGACTTGATGAGCGTTATTCGCGGCGGCACCGTTGAGGTGCGCGGCGTCAGTCTCGACAAGGC
>JBJTJB010000590.1:0-2993 GCA_046095245.1 Bacteroidota bacterium
TACTTGAATTATACCGGTTCGTACCAATAATACTCAGCAGAAGCCGCTTCAAGGGTAGACCTACAGATTTAATTGCATCCGAATGCGCCAGGGTTGTGGAGAAGCGTTATTCCAGCGATTGCCCACCCACTTGGCCCAGCCCAAACCAAGTCCGCCATGCCGGATGAGGTGCCAGCCTGAGGCAGCACCCGGAACAAAGCGTGTTTCCCCTGAAAGTAATTGCAATGCCTGTTCTTTGGTCACATCAAATGTGTCGAATGCCTGGGCTATCAACTGCGAAAGTGCGAGCTCGGCTGATGGGTTGGCCAATTCACCCTTGGATACCCCGAGTGGTGTGCCATACTGCCGGATTTGAACCTGACCTGTAAGTGAATCCAAAAGCTCAGCCATGAGGGAGGGAAACATCACGGTTCCGATTTTCTCCTCCCTGAAAAGCATGTTGTTGACTTCACGAACGAACGGGATCCAATGCCTTGGAGGTGTTTTTAGTGTACTTTTAGAACCGATTTCTTTTTCCTCCCAATCGCCCGCTTTTTGCAGCAAAGCGCAGTAAAACCCTTCTCCATTGATCCGGTGAGGATATGCCTGCCATCCGTATTGGGTGGACTCTACTTTTGCCGGAGGGGTGACAACAATGGGATGAACAGGGAGTTTGGAAATGAAATCGTGAATACATCCATCGTTTTCTGCGGGATTATAGGTGCATGTCGAGTAGATTAAGTATCCGCCAGGCTTGAGTGCGGGGAAAATATCGGTCAGGATTTGCTGCTGCCTCACTGCACAGGCTTCTGCCCGTTCTAAAGTCCATTCGCTTCGGGCAGCATGATCCTTCCGGAACAATCCCTCTCCGCTGCAGGGGGCATCGACCAGGATGACATCAAAACGTTCTTGTTTTGAAAAATGCCGTGCTTCGGATTGCGTAACGATGACATTCGATCGCCCCCAGCGAGCCAGGTTGTGACGAAGTGCATCATTGCGTGAAGGTATAGGCTCATTTGCGACTAAAATCCCATTGTTGGCTATTGAATCTAGCAATCCGAGCGACTTTCCACCGGGAGCAGCACACAAATCAAGCACATAGAGCGGGGTATCCCGAATCGGAATGGAACGGATCAATTCGTCAATCAGCATACTTCCGGCCTCCTGTACGTAGTATGCGCCGGCATGAAACAACGGATCAAGCGTGAAGGTTGGACGATCGCGCAAATAACGGCCATGGGGTGACCATTCGACCGGCGTCATTTCCTCGAAAGAAATCGGGACAAGTTTAGCCGGATTCAAGCGGATCGAAACCGGTGAAGCTGAGGCCTGGAATTCAAAAAACACACCGGATTCGGCGCCAAGCAACTCTCCCATGCGTGAGCACCAGTCAACCGGAAGCGGTATTTCAGGTTTCATGGAAGTCGAGGTCTTTTCCGAATGTATCGGGTAGAGCCAAAGCTGAAAGTATGGCTAATGCCCACACCAGCAGCCCGGTCAATATGAGGCTTCCGATCAAATCAAGACTTAGCCATTCACCAAGCAGTGCACGAAGCGGAATCATCACGGTAACCGCTCCCCGCATGAAATTGGTTACCGTTGAAGTAACCAGCACCCGCAGGTTGGTTCCGAATTGTTCCGCCGTTGTGGTAACAAAAACGGAAAGGTAACCGCAGCCTAAACCCATCAGCAGGGAGCTGGGATAAAGACTGCTTGACTGCTCTATAAAAAAGAAATGGAGGATAGTGGATGCAATAGCCAAAGCCATGAAGGCCAAAATCACTTTTTTTCGGGTTTTTAAAAGTTGGCTAAGGACACCGCTGGACAAATCGCCAACCGTGACCCCTACTTGGAACAGTATGAAACAGGTGCCGAGAATAACCCCATCGATCCCCTTAAGGGACGTAATTTCGGGCGTAAAGGTGATCAAGAGTCCTACGGTGTACCAAATCGGGACGCCCATGGCAATACATGCCACATATTTTAAAAATCTAAGCTTGTTTGAAAGCAGAAGCTTGAACGAACCATTCAGTGTGTTTTGCAATGTCATGCTGCGCTTGTACATGGCCGGCTCAAGCGATTTCATCCTCAAAAAGAGGAGAAAAAGACCTGCAATGCCTGCCATAAAAAAAGCGGTTCGCCAGTGGATGAACTCACCTGAAAGTACGGCACAAACTGCTCCCAATCCTCCAAGTGTGGCCACCAAAATGGTACCGTAGCCGCGGCGTTCAATAGTCATGCTTTCGCTGACTAAGGTGATCCCTGCGCCCAATTCACCTGCCAGCCCAACCCCAGCTAGAAAACGCACGATGGCATAGGTTTGAGGGTCGCTTACAAATGCATTGCAAATGTTGGCAATCGAATACAGTAATATCGATCCGAAAAGGACGGAAACACGCCCGCGCTTATCGCCGAACACACCCGAAACAACGCCACCTACCATCATTCCGGCCATCTGTACGGCCAACAAAAATTCGCCCGTCTGGCTCAGCGCATGACCCTGGAGTCCCAGTTCCTTCAGGCTCGGTATCCGGTAGATATTTAACAAAAACAGGTCGAACGTATCAACAAAAAATCCGAGACCGGCAGCGAATACCGCCAGGTTGAAAGGAGAGTGATTCAGGCGCTGATTCATCCAACAAAGCTAATCGCCAATGGACTCCGCCAATCCGGTTTTTTCCGATTTTTTAACAATAACCCACCAAGGGTGTTTAACCTGTATTAAAAACAAACCATGAAATCCATCTCAAGCTTCCTGTCTGCTGCGATTCTTGTCGCATTGCTGCCTGGTACATCTTCGGCTCAAAGCCTGAAAATTCCGGCACCATCACCTGCCCAAACCATAAAGCAGGATTTCGCACTTTCCAACATCGAAGTGACTTACTCAAGGCCAGGTGTGAAAGGCCGGACCATTTTTGGCGATATAGTTCCCTTTGGTTCAGTGTGGCGTACCGGTGCCAACTCGGCTACCACAATCACTTTCGGCGATACTGTCCTGATCAGCGACACCAAAA
>JBJTJB010000591.1:0-4787 GCA_046095245.1 Bacteroidota bacterium
TGCACAACCAGTCCGAGGATGGCTTGCCCGGCTGCAATGGCATTTCGATTCAATCCGTTTTCTTTGATTTCTTCTTGAGTCATGTAAAATTTCAGTAGGTCTTTTAACTTATTTCACTCCCCAATCAACTCCAGGCAGCGCATGAGTGCTGAATTCGCCTTTTCGGTATCCCCTTCAACATATGTCTCACTGTTGTAAATGCGAACGCTCTTGATCGTGTTTTTCTTAAACATCTCAATCGCTTCTTTGGTTAAACGATAGTATGTGTGCGTACCATATCCTTCACTGCCTACGAAACCCGGTGCGCCGCAACCTTTGCAAGCAACTGTTGATTCGTTGCTATATAAAGTAAGCGTTTCTTCCGTATCAAACAAGAAAATAATCTGGTCGTTTTCCAAAATGGAATAAACCTTATTGTTCATCATCATTTTAAATTCGAACCAAATCGTTTCGTCGATTTTCCTCAGTCGAAAATTTGTGTATAGCGATGACATTCCGCCCTTGCCAATCAGTTTTTCCCAACTTGTGGCCTTGATGGATTTCTTGGTGAATTTATCGACCTCGTTTTTCTCGAGCTTTTGTGCATTTGCTGTACTTGTTACGTACATCAGTGCGATTAACATGAAGATGCTTTTTCTCATTTCCCTGGCATGTGGTGTGTTGATTTGATTTTGATATGTATTGAATTATCAGGACCTCTTCTTCCGCTTTGGTTTCCGTTTGAATTGATCGGGGTACAAATAGGCGTAAGGTCGGCGCTTGGCCAAATACCGAATGTCGTCTTCGTGATTAAAACACTCGCGTTCAAAGCGGATTTTCCGGTACGCCTCGTACGAATCGAAGGTCAGGATGAGATAATATATGTATTCGAGAAAATACCAGATGTAAAATGGGATGAAGAGCAACTCGATTTGCTGCGCATGGTGAATGTGCTCATGATTGACGGTGGTATTGAAACGCTTTCTATACCGGACAATCCGGGGATTGATGTAAATCATCGGGTAGCAGGCACTTCCCATGACCCGTGGATTATCGAATTCGCTTAGGACAATGAACTCCAGGTTCCAGAAGAACAGGTAAATGCGGTAGAAGAAGGATCTGATCATGCTTGTGTTTATTTACCGGCTTCAGGATGTTCTATTGCAATATAATACGTGTTGCCTGTATGTACAATGTGGTTCCGGAGCTTTTTCTTCACCGGGCATCAAAAAGGCGGATCGCTTGGGACCCAGTTTTCAGGTTCATTCGGGAATTTTCCCAGTCCGGGGGAATCGAATCGATAACTCTTCATGTGTGACGGGGGGAAATCGCCGGGTTCCACGTCGCGGACCCACTCCTGGCTTGCATCCTGATAGAGGAAGAATTGCTCGAAACGCACTTCGCGTGGATGTTTCAAAATTTTCAGTTGACGCAAGGGGTCGAACCAAGGCCTGTCTTGTCGCGGACTCAGTTGCAGGACCACATCCACATCCTCTACGGGATAACTGCGGCGTTCCAATTCAAACAAGCCATTTGTCGATTGCGCACTGGGGAGGAAATCGGTGGGGTCGGTGCGGCGGGCCATCACAATGCAAACCCCCAGCGTGCGGCATAGCTCCTGCAGGTTTTCATAAAGCCAGCGCCGGCGATAGCCCATGACATGCGGAGGTGAATCGGGAAAAATCTCCTCCGGGTCGTCAATGAACACAAAGCGGATTTCGAGTTCGCGGTGGCAGCGGCGGATCTGATCGACCAGGGCCCCCACACTCCGGGCATTGAATTCCTGGAGATAGACCTTGTAGCTTTGAAGCAAGGGATGATACTCGTCAAATCCGTTAAACTTGTCTCGCTCATAGCGCACCGCTTCATCCGGATGCCGAGCCTTGATGGCCTTCAGCATGCGATGGGCCAGAGCCATGGGATCGGTACGCAAACTGAATATCATCACCCGCTGCCGGGCGAAATTATAACTCAACTGAAGGGCCAGATTAAACAAGAGGCGGCTTTTTCCGCTGTCGGATTTACCGGTAATCATGTACAACCAACCGGGCTTGAGTCCGCCCATGAATTCATCCCATGCCGTGTATCCCGTTGGGAACGCCTCGCTTTGCGTGAGCTCGCGTGTATAGGGATCCCGAAATAGCTCACTCATATCCGACAACAATACCGGGTCGTGGTTCCGATAGAAGCGCGTGGACTCGTGCTCATCCACTAAATCGCGCAGGGCATAAAACAGACTTCCTTCATAGCCCCCGTGTTCGTGTATGAGTTGCAGTGCGCGTTCGGTGAACGTAATGTAGTTCATGTGGCAGATTTTCTTTCAACCGAAAGTACCAAAGCGACCTGCCATGCGGTGCCTACTTCAGCAGCATGGTTGAAAAGTCGATCGGCTTTTTTTCCACACACCTCCTCCGGCTGCAATGGGGTGGGGTGTTCATATTTTCTTAGTGCTCAGCACATCAATTGATTAGCCATGCTGGTGGAGAAAATTCACAATTTCTGTCAAAATGCTTTTCGCGTTTAGGGTCATGCTAAACAACGTACCCGACCAATTCAGTAACGGATGCCGGGTTTCTATACTTTTAGTGTATAAGTACTCCTGCCCTTTCATTCAGCCCCATGTCAAAATCAAACGTTCTCCTCCTGGCACTCATGTTCAGTCTGCTGGGCATTCACTATTTCGGGCAACCGGCCAACGATACGGAACACGCTTTCCGGTTCAACCGGGTGTTCGGCTTCAGCGTGTATTGTCCGTATGATACCTTGCCGGAGTTGGAACAGGAGCTTATGAAAGCCAATGATGCGCTGCTGCGGGTGATCCGTCTGATGGACGACAAAGGAATACAACCCCTCTTGTCTGTATCGTGCTTTAGTCAGGATTTCGCGATGAGCATCGACACCGCGTTTTTTGGTCACACCGCCCACCATCATCCCAATATCCAGAACCTGGATGTACTTCACGAGATCAAGGAGGCCGCCAAAATCGAACACCAAGGCAAGGCTTTTTACCGCAAAACGACGCTGGTCAACGCGGATTTGTTTTCTGTATTTATTTATTTCATGGAAAACGACTCCAGCAATCGCATGTACGAATTGAAGCTGGTAGGCGATGTGGGCGATTCAAGCGACATGAAAAACATGCTACTGACCATTGCACATACGGTAGCGTTTAAGCGGTGATGTCCTAATCTCCGGATTTTAAGCAATGGATTGAGTGTTTTCATAATTTACTGAATGAATGTTTATTGCGGCGTCATGATCGTATTTCGCTCTTCCCGGACTTTCTGTTTTAACTGAACCGGTTGTTCACGCTTTTCCCAACCCCGTCCGGCCAGTAAATTAAGGCGAACTCTTTCAATGGTAATTGCTTTACGCTTCCGATATGATGATAACGCTTATATTCGTAATATGTCAAACTCCAATCCCATACTGAAGCATACGGAAGAGGGTACACCGTCAGAAGAGTCTCTGCTTGATATCGGTCTTAGGTCCATCGAGAAGGTGACGCGTGTGGTCCACGGAGCAGGTGATTCCTCCCAGCTGGTTGAGCTGTTCCGTGCATTGGGAGAACCCTTACGGGATCGGGTTCTAAGCGGGCCCGCACACGACTCTCAACTCTTTTTTAACCGTTGTCCCTTCGATATCTCCATAGCGATAGGAGGGCCCTCCCCTTCCATCCGCTTCGAAATCGAGACTCAAACCGCCAAGCCCTCCTTGCGTGAATACAATAGGGCAGCGGAAACCTCAATCCGAAATACCTCAGATCAATTCGGCTTGGATCCGAGCATATTTGAACAAATACGCGACATTCTTGGTCATGAGTGGTCGATTCATCCCAGCGGCCGTATCTCTGCCGCCGGAGAGTTGTATGCCAAGGCCTACATCATGCGCCACTACCGCTTTGAACATGCATTCGTACGCTGGCGCGAGGTGTTCACTTTGCTTGGCCACGAGTCCGCCATTGCTTCACTCGAGCATGTTTTAGCCACTGGCTTCGAAATAGGTGTCATCGCCGTGGATATCCTGCCCCATGGCCAGAAGCCCACAATTGAGGTTTATATTGCAACCGGACCTCCCCGGCTCATCGATCAGGCCGAACTTGAAAGGCTCGGCGAAGCTGGAATCGGTTATGTGCAGGGCGACGCAACGAAGTTTGTTGAATCACTCCTGGGCTCCCCACCCTGGTGGGGTGGCATTTACTGTCCCGTACTGGTCAGTTATGTAGTCGGCTCCGATTCGATTGTAGCCCCTACGTTCTTTGTGCCTTTCCCCGTGAAGGAGGGGGATCGCTTGCTGGACGACCAAGAGGTTTCAAATCGGGTCCGGCGAACGCTTTCCTTATTCGGTCTGCCCGATGATCCGTATAATTTGGCGCTGGATGCGCTTGCAGAACGGCCCTTATCCGAAACCTCCAGCCTGCATTATTTTGTCGGACTGCGTCATCACAATGGCAAACCACTCATAGCTACGTATTTCACACCACCGATATTCGGTGAGCATATCGGCAACTCGCTACCGATAGAGGTTTAATGGCCTGGGGGCTCAAAAAGCCATTGAGAGGGAAAACAGGGATACCTAAAGTGTTTTATTTCGATCGGAGAGAAGCGGGTTTTTTTCAATCCACATATCATCCGTAACGTCAGCCCCAATCATTGTGCTGGTATTTCCGCCAGCAACATCTGATCATGGGATTTTTCCATACAACGAAATCGTCCGTGATTGCTGAATTTTCGTTCAACCTGGATAGGAATATCGTACGGTCCTTTTTTAAGGATTTCTGGAATGGGTTCTTATGGTCAGGGTGAATC
>JBJTJB010000592.1:0-3993 GCA_046095245.1 Bacteroidota bacterium
TTGTTTTATTCGTTTGTAGTCGGATAAATTTGATTTGTTCCTAAAAAAAAGTGTTTATTTGTCAGTGCCCATTTTGATTGCATTACAATCATTCGAACTAATCATAAAACAATCAAATAAAACGTAACCATGGCTACAGAAGCAACAGAAGCAAAAGAGAAATTGAAAGTATTACAACTTGCAATCGACAAGATTGAGAAGACCTATGGAAAGGGGACCATCATGCGTATGGGCGATGATGCCATTGAGGCAGTGGAGTCCATTCCGACCGGTTCCATCACACTGGATGCGGCACTTGGTATCGGTGGATACCCCAAGGGACGTATCGTCGAAATCTACGGACCGGAATCATCCGGTAAGACAACACTCGCCATTCATGCCATTGCCAATGTACAAAAGGCCGGTGGTATTGCCGCATTCATCGATGCAGAGCACGCATTCGACCGATTTTATGCGCAGAAGCTGGGGGTTGATATCGAGAATCTACTTATCTCACAACCCGACAACGGCGAGCAGGCGCTGGAAATCGCCGACAACCTGATCCGGTCCGGTGCTATCGATATCATCGTGATCGACTCCGTTGCCGCACTGACTCCCAAGAGCGAAATCGAAGGGGAGATGGGTGAAAGCAAAATGGGCCTGCAGGCACGACTCATGTCACAGGCCTTGCGCAAACTCACTGCCACCATCAACCGTACGGGCTGCTGCTGCATCTTCATCAACCAGTTGCGCGAGAAGATCGGTGTGATGTTCGGTAACCCCGAGACCACAACGGGTGGTAATGCACTGAAGTTTTATGCGTCGCTGCGTCTGGATATCCGACGTATCGGTCAGATCAAGGAAGGGGATGCTGTTGTCGGAAACCGCACCAAGGTGAAAATCGTCAAGAACAAGGTGGCGCCACCTTTCCGGCTTGCCGAATTTGACATCATGTACGGGGAGGGTATTTCCAAGCTGGGAGAGATCGTCGATTTGGGTGTGGAATACAATGTCCTGAAGAAAGCCGGTTCCTGGTTCAGCTACGGAGATACAAAGATTGGTCAGGGTCGTGATGCAGTGAAGCAGACCATGGCCGACAATCCTGAGCTCTGCGAAGAAGTGGAAGCGAAAATCCGCGAAGCTATCTCTGCCAAAGCAGCAGGCTAACATATTCGGGGTCATTTCCCCAAACGGTTTGTTTTGAACGGGTAAAGGGTGGTGCTTCGGTGCCGCCCTTTTTCGTTTGAAGCGGACCATCTTAGCGACACTTTTCTACTCGGCAGGCACTTCACTCAGCAGGGCATGGTACGAAAGCGACTTCACTTCCTACCTGGAATTGATGGATGTGGAGCGTAGCCTGTTCGAGATGTAGTTGCTCGTTTCGTCCGTTCTTCAACGGCAGCTCAATGCAAGCGTAGAGCTGTACCGTGCACTCGGTGGAAGCTGATACGCTAATGGGTTAACGGATCATCAATCCCTGTTTTCCCGCCGGTTTACCATCCACCAGCAAAATGGCCTGATATCGTCCGGCGTTTAGCCCGGATAATGCAATGCTGTTGCTTCCGGGGTTGATCTTTTGATTCAATACCAGTCTGCCCGCTGCATCCAGCAATTGGAAGGAGAGCTCCCCTGTTGCTTTTTCTCCTATGCGTACCGTGAATTTCTCGCTGGCCGGGTTCGGCATCAATTCAAATGCCATGTCTGCTGTCTGTTCTCCTAACCCACTGCACAAAATGAAGCTGACCGTAACGCTGTCTGATGCGGTACAGCCGGTCGAGTTGGTAACGGTTACAACATAGGTGTTGCTGGTAGGAGTAGCGCCGGTTGTGGAGGCTGTAATGCTGGCCGAACTCGAACCGGTATTCCACTGGTAGCTTGATGCGCCGCTTGCCGATGCGGTGATACTCAGCGTTTGCCAGGTGCAGATGCTGGTATCGGCGGAACTAAGGCTCACGCTTGGTGATGTGCCGTTCAACGTGATCACCGTGTCAACACGTTGTGGACATCCTGCATTCGTGCTGTAGGGGTAGCTGGTGTAATAGTAGTTGCCCGGGGTATTGCTTCCCAAGGTATATGTTCCCTGATATCCTCCGCTTAGTTGGCTGGGACCCGTCCAGGTACCGCTTGTAACGGAGTTCGAAGGAAGTTTGGAGTACAGGTCAAGCGTACTCTGGTTCGGACAAATAGCGGTCACCTGAGTGGAGCCATTACGCACACAACCCTCCAGACGCATGTTATCGACGGTCAGATCGTTTCCTTGCCCTCCATCCACGTTCGTAAACATGGAGAACAGGATGGTAGAGGTATTGGAAACCACAGTATCGGAGATGTACTCAATCCATCCACCACTGGACCGGAAGGGGCATACCAGGCTTGGGACAGAATCCAGCAATACACCGTTGGCATCACGGATGACCAGCTTGAGGTCGGACTGAAGGTAATTCGCCCCGGAAAACATGGTGGTCATCCAAGCCCTTATCCGAACAGGCATGCCAGGACATACCGTGTAGGTACGTTCATACACTTTTGCTCCGGCGCAGGTACCCAATCCCCCGTTGCAATCTATAAAGTTGAGGTACATGGCATAGGTGCCTGCATACGCCACATAACCGCTGGCAAATCCGGTAGGCATGGGTGAACTATGTACACTCACCCCAGGCAATAAATCCGGAATCGGAGTCGTGTACTCGAATCCATCCGAATTCAGGGTCTGGAAGGTGCATTGTGCCTGGGTGGACTGCGGGGTTGCAATGAGGCTGAGGAAGAAAAATAAGGTGATCCGGAGTTCGTTTTTCATGCTTGTGTTGCTTCATTGCGAAAGTACAATTCTGAGCCAAACTTGGATACGCATACCAATGCAGTGGCCGAAAGCGTATTTTCGCAGTGCCTAAGTTTGGTTTGATGATTCAGAAAACAAGAAGCCTTTCCATCCTCCTTTGTGTACTGGCCTTTCACTTTTTTTCGTGCACCGGCAAGAAAGGGCAAGATGCCGAAAGCGCACTGCGTGATACCACCGAGATCGGTCGTAAAATCGCTGATTTGTCCATGCGTATTTCCGATGATCCCGAAAATGCTGCACTGTTTCACGAGCGAGCCCAGCTGAATCTCCAACGGAATGATGTGGCCAATGCCATGTTGGATATGGAACAGGTCATGAAGCGAGATACCACCGTCGCTGCGTATTTCCTCACGCTGGCCGACGTGCATCTTGCCGCCACAAAGCCTGGACGCTCCCGTGCAGCACTGGAAAAATGCCTTTCCCTCGATCCCAAAAACAAACTGGCTTACGAAAAACTGGCTGAGTTGTTTTTTATTGCTCAGCAATACAAGGAGTCGATCGCCAACCTCGATGAGGTACTCAAACTCGATATCACGAATCCCAAGGCCTATTTCATGAAGGGCATGTGCTTCCGCGACATGGGTGATACGAGCCGGGCCATTTCCAGTTTTCAGACCGCTGTAGAGCAAAAGCCCGACTATTACGAGGCTGAACTGCAACTGGCCATTCTCTTCCACAGCCAGAAAAATCCGCTGGCCCTGCAATACTACAATGCAGCGCTCCGCATGAATCCCCAAGGAAAAGATGCACTTTACAACCGTGGACTCTGGTATCAGGATGTGGAAGGAAACAACGACCAGGCCATTCAGGATTACACCTCTGCTGTGACAATCGATCCCGGGTTTGCCCTTGCGCATTTCGCACTTGGGTTCCTGCATTACCAAAATCTGAAGGTGTACGATCAGGCCATTCGCCACTACAACGATGCCATCAAGGTGGAGCCCGGTTGGGCAGAGGCCTATTACAACCGGGGCTCGTGTTATGAAGCTTTGGGCAATGTTGCTGCAGCCGGTAACGACTACACCAAGGCTTTGGAGATCTATCCCGATTATTCAGCCGCCCGTGATGGAAAGGCCAGGGTCAGCCGCTGAGCTGATCCGACCGGAATGCTGAAAAACAAAAACGGGATCCCGAATGGAATCCCGTTTTGTGAGAAGGGTAAGGCTGCGCTTACT
>JBJTJB010000593.1:0-1368 GCA_046095245.1 Bacteroidota bacterium
GTTGAATGAAACCAACGTCGGTGTGGTCACCCAGGAAGGTGATGAAAATGCAACCGAGCTTCCACCCGAAGAACCGGTTGATCCGGATGCCGGTAAAATCTTCACCTATGTAGAAGAACAACCAACATTCCCGGGCGGAGAGGCTGCCATGTACGAGTACCTTCAGCGGAATATCAAATACCCGGCGCTTGCCCGCGAAAATGGTATTACCGGTCGTGTATTCATCACTTTCGTCGTGGGTTCCGACGGACAGATCCGCGATGTAAAAATCCTGCGTGGAATCGGTGCCGGCTGCGATGAGGAAGCCTTAAGGGTAGTTCGCAACATGCCTGCCTGGAAGGCTGGAAAGCAGAATGGTCGCTCGGTGAATGTTCAGTTCAACATGCCGATCAATTTCACTCTGAAATAGCATCAATATACTGAATCTGACAAGGCCTCACAACGTGGGGCTTTGTCATTTTAGGACTTAACCTAAATCTTACTTCCGGTCATTTGCAATCGGTATCTTCGCATCATGGCTCGTTCACCCTTGCTTTATCGCTTCACGCTGGCTATGACCGCGCTGTATGCCCTGCTCGGACTTTTCCTGATTTTTTGGCCTGATATGCAGAACATGCTTCCCGGTTGGAAACATATTGTACTTGGGTTAATGCTAATTGCGTACGCATTTATCCGCATGAAAAGACTAAAGGATTTGCGCAACCGGATGGATGCGGCCGATAAATCCTGATCCACCTGTCCCATGAATACCTATAGCCGTTTCATCTTTTTATCGCTGATCACAATCTTGTTTTCTTGCGGCAGTGATCCGAACAAGCCCTACAACGACACGCCGACCTCGGGTACGGTCCGTATAGCTGGTGATGAAACACTTGCGCAATTGCTCGACGCCAATGCAGACACATTTATGGGGTTGTACAGATATGCCACCATTCAGGTGGAATACGGCCCGGAACAGGACTGTTTCAACAAACTCCTGAATGATTCTGCGAAGGTCATCCTCTCTACACGCAAGCTTCGCAAAGACGAAGAAGCGTATTTTAAATCGAGAAACCTATACCCGGTAACGACACGCATCGCTGTTGACGGACTCGCCATCATCATCAATAAAGAGAACAATGACAGTCTCCTGAGAACAGATCAGCTCAAGGCTATTTTACAGGGAAAGGTCAACGATTGGAAAGACATCAACTCCTCATCGAAGCTTGGCGAAATACGCTTTGTATTCGATCATACCGGATCCTCTACCGTGCGGAGCTTGTCCGACTCCTTGCTGAATGGAAAAACCGAATTCCCAACGAACTGCTTCGCCGTCCAATCCAATCCCCAGGTGGTTGATTATGTAGAACAGCATGCAGGGGCCATTGG
>JBJTJB010000594.1:0-3648 GCA_046095245.1 Bacteroidota bacterium
CAGTCAACAGCGGCACATCGTGCGTTTCCACTTCAAATCCGGTTACCGTTACGGTTTCACAGATTCCTGTTACGGCCTCTGCTAATCCCACTTCGGTTTGTCCGGGCGAAGCTGTTTCATTAAGCGCTACGGCCACAACCGGCGGAACGACTAATCTGGCAACCGCATTCACTAACACCACGGCCTACTCCATTCCGGACAACAATGCCAATGGCGTGAGTAGTCCGATCGCTGTAAGTGGAATCAATCCAGCCACGATCAATTCCAGCACAGTCGTTTCCGTAAAGGTGAACATTACACACACCTATACGGGCGACATTCAACTCATGCTGATTTCGCCTTCGCAGAACAGCATTATTCTCAGCAATCGCAGAGGCGGAAGTGGCGACAACTACACCAATACCGTGTTCACGGCAAGCGCTGCAAATTTCATCACCTCCGGCGCGGCTCCATTCACAGGCAGCTTCAAGCCGGAAGGATCATTCAACAGCCTGACCGGAAACGTAAATGGAACCTGGCTCCTGAAAGTCGTGGATCTTTCCAGCACTGATGTCGGCACCATCCAGAATTGGACTCTCACCTTGAACAATGTTGTTCCAACCACCGTAAGCTATGCCTGGTCCTCGAACCCCTCCGGATTCACTGCAAACGGTGCAACGGTTACCGCATTCCCGCAAAGCAATACCAGCTATACGGTTACTGCAACGGAGAGTGGAACCGGTTGCCAGAACTCGGCAAGTGTAGCAGTCAGTATGAACAGCAGCATCAACGTCACTACGAATACGCCAGCAGCCATTTGCGGAGGTGGCAGTGTAACGTTAAATGCCAGCGGAGCTACCACTTATGTTTGGTCGCCAGCCACAGGTCTTAATACCACCACAGGAAACACCGTAACGGCAAGCCCCACACAAACAACAACCTATTCAGTGGTTGGAACCCAGGGAGCCTGCACGGACACGGCACTGGTAACTGTTGTCGTTGCAACAGCACCCTCTACGCCAGCGTCAATAAGCGGTAGCCTCAGCGGTTGTGCACCGTTTACCGCCACCTATACAGCAAGTGCGGTAAGTGGAGCAAGCTCGTATAGCTGGACAGTTCCCACGGGTATGAATATCACCTCCGGTGGTAGTGGTAACTCCATCAATGTCAGTGCCGGAAGCGCACTCTCAGGAAGCGTCTGTGTATCGGCCATCAATGCCTGCGGCACCAGCAGTTCACAGTGTTCTACAGTGACAGTCCTGGCAGGTGCCCCTGTTGCCCCAACTTCCATGACAGGAAACCTGAAGGCCTGCCCCAACGACGTCATCCAGTACACCTGTAATACGGTAACAGGTGCCACAACATACAACTGGACAATCCCTGCCAACACCACAATCATGTCCGGAGCAGGAAGTAGTTCCATCAGCCTTCGCTTCAACACAGGATTCACAGGAGGCACCCTTGCTGTGAACGCCTCCAATTCATGCGGCACCAGTGCAGCCCTATCCCGTTCCATCACCCTCAACACACCCACCACTCCTGCAGCCATCATCGGCCCTGCCACCGGGGTATGCAGGGGTACACACACGTACTCTGTCACTGCAGTTACGGGTGTAGGTTACACCTGGACCATGCCCACCGGAGCTACAATCCTCAGCGGACAGGGTACCTCAAGCGTGCAGGTTCAGTTCAGCACATCCTTTAGCAAAGGCACAATCAGTGTAGTTGCAAGTAATGGCTGCGGAACCAGCACATCACGCTCTCTTTCAGTGAATGCGGCTGTAAGTGTCCCCGGTGTGATCACTGGTCCATCGACAATCTGCAAAGGAACAGCCGGAGTTGCCTTTTCCGTTGCACCCGTTTACGGAGCCACTTCCTACAATTGGACAGGACCGAGCGGAGCTACTTTTGCCAGCGGACAGGGAACTGCATCCGTTGCCGTCAACTTCTCACTTAGTGCAGCCAGCGGATACATCCGTGTGAACGCTTCCAATGCCTGCGGAACGAGCAGCTACCAGCGAAAGTCGATCACCCTCACGACATGTCCACGTGTAACCGATGGTTCGTCCCTGCCGATGGAGCTTAGCCTCATTCCTAACCCCGCTACCGATCGGGTTGAACTCCGTTACAATGCCAACCAAGGCGAGAACGCCCAAATCACCATTATCAATGTCATCGGCCAAGAGATCTACGCGGGCCAGTTGACTGCAGAACAAGGAGTAAATACCTTAAGCATCGACCTCCGTAAATTCCACCGCGGAGTGTATGTTGTGAGTTTGAGACTTGCCGGTGAAGTACAATCCAGACGACTTATCGTAGAGTAAACCATTCCTCCATAAAACACACACAGGGCCGTCCGGAACACCGGGCGGCTTTGTATTTTCGCCCTATCCATCCACAACATGTTTCGCACAATTGCATCGTTCCTGGTTGCCCTTTGCCTGTATGAACCGGGCGTGGCACAAAGCTGGACGCAATACACCGACAGCAATTCACCACTGCCTTTCCCCTCGGTACGGTGTATCGCTTTTGAAACAGATGGTACGGCATGGATCGGCACCGATTTCGGACTTGCCCGATTTTCCAGTGGTGTGTGGACCATTTTCAACAATAGCAACTCACCGCTTGCCAGTAATGACATCCGGAGCCTATGCATCGGCACAAATAACACCAAGTTCATCGGAACCTTCAGTGCGGGCCTGTACACCTTTAACGATACCGTATGGACGAACCTGAACACATCGAATTCATCCCTGCCGGATGATTATATCCGCTCACTGACAAAAGGACCTTCAGGTAGCGTATGGGTTGGAACGACTGCAGGTCTTGTTCGGATGGACAGTTCGGGTAGCTGGACCGTTTACACCATGTGGAACAGTGTACTGGGTTCGAACAATATTGCCTGTTTGCACCACGATACGGTCAACAGCGAAGTATGGGCGGGAACCGTGAACGGCGGGGTGCTGCGCGTTGCCAACGACACCGTCTTAAGTTCGTTCACCATCCAAAATTCAGGCATTTCGGATAATACCATTTTAGGCATTGACCAGGATGCATCGGGGAATATGCTCTTCGTGTCACCCGCGAATGGACTTATTGTAAAATTGAATCCCTTCGGATGGTTCACCTACAACCTTGTTTCATCCAATATCCCCACCAGCGGCCTTACCTGTATTCTGGCCGATAGCCTGCAGGATGCATGGATCGGTAGCTTCAACAAAGGTCTGATCCGGAAATCCGGTACGGGTTTCAGTTACTCCGACAGTACGAACTCCCCGCTGGAGGACATCATTGTACAATGCCTTGCCAGAGACAGTGCGGGACGCATCTGGATCGGTACGCAGACTGCGGGGCTTTACATTTTGGATACACAAGCCACCACAGGGATTGAAACCTTACACGTACCGGATGCGACTATACGCGCCTACCCGAATCCAGCGGGTCGGTTTATCCGGCTGGCGGGTGTTGCCGATGCCGATAACCTGGAGATCGTTTCACCCGAAGGACGCGTTGTTTTTTACGGTAACACGAATCAAGGAGTACTGGATCTTGCCGGACTTCCGCCAGGCTTGCTGCTGATTCGTTCAGTAGATGAAAATTGGAAACCGGTGCGCGTACTACACCAGCCCGGTCACTTTTGAATGACGGTATTCGTCAATTGGTTATAAT
>JBJTJB010000595.1:0-5695 GCA_046095245.1 Bacteroidota bacterium
GCGGCAGGGTGAACAGCAATTCGTAATCCTCTCCACCGTTCAGCGCTGCAACAGTCGGATCAATCCCGAATTCCAGTGCGAGTTCGCGGGTGAGGTGGTCGATGGGAAGTTTTTCTTCGTACACCTTGCACCCAACGCCCGAGGCTTTGCAGATGTGCATGAGGTCGGAAGCCAGTCCATCGGATATATCAATCATTGCCGAGGGCTTCACATACCAGGAGGTGAAACGCTGCAGCATATCCACGCGTGGCTCCGGCTTGAGCTGCCGCTCCAGCAGGTAATCGTGCCCGCTTAATTCGGGTTGAATGTTCGGGTTTTCCAAAAAGACCCGTTTTTCGCGGTTAAGCAATTGCAGTCCCATATAGGCCGAGCCCAGATCTCCGGTCACGCAGATCAGGTCGTTTTCCCTGGCACCGCTTCGGTAGACCAGCTCGTTTTCCTGGGCATGACCAATCGCGGTGATGCTGATGCTGAGTCCCCCGGCCGAGGAGCAGGTGTCGCCACCAACCAGATCGGCCCCGTAGCGTTCGCAGGCCAGGAGCATACCCGATATCAGTTCTTCAACCGCTTCCAGCGAGAACCGGTTCGAGAGGGAAAGGCCGCACAAAATTTGCCTCGGTTGCGCATTCATGGCGCAGAGGTCGCTGAGGTTTACCGCTACGGCCTTGTACCCCAAATGCTTCAGCGGGCAATAGCTCAGGTCGAAATGTACCCCCTCCACCAGCATATCGGTGGTCACCACGGTCCGGCCCGGACCATTGTCAATCACGGCTGCATCATCACCAATACCCTTCAGGCTTCCGGGCTGATGCAATTTGACGTGCTGGCTGATATGTCCGATCAGACCGAACTCGCCCAAAGCGCTGAGTTCCGTCCGTCCGTTTTTGTTTTCAAACATGCGACAAAGATAGCCGACAGGGAACAGCGGCCGTTTTGAGCGGCATCTGCCCAAAGAAACCCGGTCAGCTTAACAATTTAGTGACAATTCCTTTACATTCGTGGGCTCAAAACCTCCCTATGTCATCCTTCGGATTCCTCAAGTATTTCGTCCCGCAGGACAGGAAATTTTTCCCCCTGTTCGACAAAGCCGTCACCAACCTGCAGGAATGCGGAACGGCCATCTACACCCTGGTCACCTGTGAGCCCGAGGAGCGTCAGCGCTGGTTCCGCCGTATCGAACAGCTGGAACATATCGGTGACGAAATCACCCATGAGATCTTCCTCGAGCTGGGTCGGAACTTCATCACCCCCTTCGATCGCGAGGACATTCACCGACTGGTGACTTCCATCGATGATGTATTGGATTATATCCACGGTTCCTCCAAGCGCATCGAATTGTACAAACTGACCCATTTCGATACCGATATGGTCAAGTTGTGTGAGCTCATCCAGCAAAGTACGGCGGAGTTGAAGTCGGCGGTCATGGAGCTCAAGAACATGGACAAGATGCGCGACATCAGTGTTTCCCTGGTGCGTATCAATAGCATCGAGAACCATGCTGACGATATTTTCGACCATGCCGTGGCCGGCCTCTTTTCCAATGAAAAGGATGCTGTTAAAATCATCATGAGCAAGGAAGTCCTGCATGGCTTGGAAACGGCAACCGACAAATGCGAAGACGCTGCGAATGTGATTGAGTCCATCCTCATCAAGATGGCCTGATATGGAGCAGCTCCTGATCATCGTCATTATCCTGGCGCTGGTATTCGATTTTATCAACGGATTCCACGATGCCGCCAACTCCATCGCCACGGTGGTTTCAACGCAGGTGTTGAGTCCGCTATCGGCCGTAGTGTGGGCGGCGCTCTTCAATTTTCTGGCGTATTGGCTCTTCGAACTGAAGGTGGCCGATACCGTCGCCAAAACCGTGCGCCCGGAGAACATCACCTTGACTGTAGTGCTTGCCGGATTGAGTGCCGCAATCATCTGGAACCTGCTCACCTGGTGGTGGGGCATTCCCTCCAGTTCCTCGCATACCCTCATCGGTGGCTTCGCCGGTGCCGGTGTCGCACATGCCGGGGGCTTCGATGCCATACAATACGACAAGGTCATGCCGACCGTTTATTTCATCGTGTTGGCTCCTGTAGTCGGGATGATTGTTTCGTATATCATATCCGTTATAACACTGCACATCTGTAAGCGGGCCAATCCATCGCGGGTCGATCGCATTTTCAGGCGATTGCAATTGGTCTCCTCTGCAGCATATTCACTCGGTCACGGTGGTAACGATGCGCAAAAAGTGATGGGTATTATCGCAGCGGCTATGCTCAGTCAGGGTATCATTTCGGACATGCACGAGTTGCCCGGTTGGGTTCCCCTTGCCTGTTATGCATCTATTGCAGCAGGAACCATGATCGGCGGTTGGAAAATCGTTAAGACCATGGGACAGAAGGTAACCAAGCTCACGCCTTTCGAAGGGTTCAGTGCCGAAACGGCGGGTGCCCTTACCTTGTTCGGTACCCAGCACTTCAAGATTCCGGTGAGCACTACACACACCATCACCGGTTCCATCATCGGTGTGGGCCTCACCAAACGCATCAGTGCCGTGCGCTGGGGAGTTACGTTGCAGCTCATCTGGGCCTGGATTCTTACCATCCCGGTGTCTGCAGCGCTGGCCGGATTCTTCCTCTACCTGTTCGAGGCCATTCTGGGTCGATAAGACCCGACCTTGACGGGCTTGCCTATCTTTAGGCTTTATTCCACCATGGTGCAGATTGTTGATCCCGCCGACGGGTCGCCCTTGCAGGAGGGTGCCGATGGCTTGTATGCAGGCGATGTATTGCGTTATCCCCTTCGCGATGGGGCCTACCGCCTGGTGAGCGAAGGGAACTACACCGATAATTTCGGTTTGGAGTGGAATACCTTCCAGCGGACGCAGATCGATAAGTTTTCGGGAAGTGATGTGTCGCAGCGCCGCTTCTTCGCCGAAAGCGCCTGGACTCCCGAATCCCTGGAAGGCCTGGATGTGCTGGAAGTAGGTTCCGGAGCCGGTCGCTTCTCGCAGGGTGTTTTGTATCACACCCGGGCCAACCTTTATTCCGTCGATTACTCGGGTGCCGTGGAAGCCAATTTCCGGAATAACGGTCCGCAGCCCCGCCTTAAACTGTTCCAGGCCAGTGTGTATGAATTGCCCTTCCCCAAGGCGTCCTTCCCGCGGGTTTTCTGCTTCGGGGTCTTACAGCACACGCCCGACATCCATGCTTCGTTGCAATGCCTGGTTGACAAGGTTGCTCCCGGTGGCGAACTGGTGGTGGATTTTTATCCCGTCCGTGGCTGGTATACTTATCTGCATGCCAAATACATCTTGCGGCCCATCACCCGGCGCATGAACCACGGGCTCCTCATGCGCTTGGTACGATCCAATGCGGGATGGATGATCGGCCTGAGCCGTTTTTTCAGCAAGATGGGTGTAGGCTTATACCTCAACCGTTTCATTCCTGTTTGCGACATCGACCGCACATTGCCGGCCGGCATGAGTCCCGATCGACTACGCGAATGGGTTGTGCTTGATACCTTCGATATGTTTTCACCCCGCTACGATAGCCCACAGCGCATCGAAACCGTGGTACGCTGGTTCCGTGAATCGGGCATGCACGATGTATGGGGAGGCTGGGTTGAATACGCTCCTGGTTTGCAGGCTGCGGTAGTGCGCGGACGCAAGCCGGAATGAAGGCCGAGCCTTTCGAAGCCCCTCACTCAATGCGGGAGATACGCCGGCGGCGCAACAGGCATCCGCTCCGGGACCTAGCTAATTTGAATTCAATGCCCCTCTAACATGTGAACTGTGCTTACAATAACCCCACCGCCACCTGCGCGCCCAGCTTTGCGTTGTTCTTGACCAGCGCAATATTCGCATCGAGGCTTTCGCCACCGGTGCGTACGGCCAGGTAGCGCAAGAGGAAGGGTGTGATCTCTTTGCCTTTAACGCCTTGCTGTTCTGCGGCAGCCAGCGCAGCCCGGATGTGTTCTTCCATTTGCTCGTTGGGAACTTCGTGGGCAGCCGGTACCGGATTTGCAATGAGTACCGCACCTTCCAGTCCTAAGTCCCATTTGCTCTTCAGCATGGAGGCCAGTGCGGCTGCATCATCAAGGCGTAACGGTGATGCATGTCCGCTTTTACGGGAATAGAAACTCGGAAATTCATCACTTCCGAACGTTACAACCGGTACCCCCAGGGTTTCAAGCACCTCCAAGGTGAGTCCGATGTCGAGAATGGACTTGACCCCGGCAGACACGACCGCCACATTTGTACGCGCCATTTCCGTAAGGTCGGCGCTGATGTCCATGTTGTGTTCTGCACCCCGGTGAACACCTCCAATGCCTCCCGTGACAAATACCTGTATCCCGGCCAAAGCAGCAATGCGCATAGTGGCAGCTACGGTAGTCGCCCCGTGCAAACCCCGCGACATCACATACGGTAGGTCGCGCAGGCTCACTTTCCAAACCGATTTGCTGTTGCCCAACAGGTCGAGCTGTTGTTGGTCGAGGCCCACATGAATCTTGCCGTCGAGCAAGGCAATCGTCGCCGGAACCGCACCCTGCTCCCGAACAATCTGTTCTACCTCCCGCGCTGTTTCAACGTTTTTGGGCCAGGGCATGCCATGGGCAATGATGGTGTACTCGAGCGCAACCACCGCCTTGCCGGATTGCATGGCTGCGTGGACTTCCTCAGACAGGTGTAAGGCATGATGCATCAGTTCAGGTGTTGAGTAATGAGTTCTATCGATAGGTCCGGCCGCACAGCACCATTCACTTCCAACAGGCATGCTGCGGCGGCATGTCCGTACCGTACACAATCGTGCGGTTCTTTCCCTGACAACCAGGCGTAAATCCAGCCCGCCAGTGATGCATCTCCCGCACCGTTTACATCACGCACCTGCACTTTCGGAGCAGCCAAGGCTACAATCCGTTCTCCATCGGAAAACAAGGAACCTTCGGCACCACGGCTCAGCCACACATGCCGGAAGCCCTGCTCGTGTAAATGCGTGATTTTCTCCTCCGGTGTGATGTGATTGTCCTGCTCGAATACGGCCAGCTCTTCGCGGTTCGGCTTCACCAGGAACAAGGCCCCGGGCAAGGCGTCCTTCAACCTATGTGCTTTGGGAATGGATACCGTTTCGACAATCAGCGGTACTGCGCAGGCGTTACACAGGGCAATCAATTCGCGGAGCGTTTTCGTACTTAGGTTGCAATCAGCAACAACCAGCGATGCATTGCAGATGATATCCTTGCGTTCATCCAGAAAGGCGGAATCGAGTAAACTGTCGGTTTCGGAGGTGACAGCACCGATGGTAAGATCGCCGGCGGGTGAGTTGATGGAAGCGAAGGTGCCGGTTGGAACATGACTGCGCAACACACTGCGGGTTCCGATCCCTGCATTACTGCACTGCTCAAGCAGCCAGTCTCCATCGGCATCGCGTCCTACCACGGTGAGCAATTCGGTAGGCACACCCAACAAAGCCAGGTGATGCGCAATGTTGCGCACTACCCCGCCCGGACTGCGGGTGATGGTGGCTGGATTCGATGTGTGGAGGATGGGTTCCTGCTCGCAACGCAAGGTGATATCGACCAGCGATGCACCGATGCAGACAACGGGTTTGCTATTCATAGGGTGGAAGGGCTCAAAGATCGTATTTCGGAATTACCAATCGCCCAGCAGTGACATCATGCGGTGGTTGATGAATAAATATTCCTT
>JBJTJB010000596.1:0-1303 GCA_046095245.1 Bacteroidota bacterium
GCCTGGGAGTACAAGGGACAAGACCAGCCGCATCAGCTTCACAAAGAGGATCTGGTTTTCGAAAATGTGAAACCAAGCCAGCGATCTTACAAGTAAAACCGAACCATTAACACCCATCGCCAAAGGCGAAACATTCATACGACCATGAGCGTAACCATTAACATGAAACTGAAGTTGTGGAGGAAAAAAAATGCAATCACCGGAGGATCTTTCGAAACCTATGCGGCGAGAAACATCTGCCCTGAAATGTCCTTTATCTAAATGCTCGATGTGGTAAACGAAGACCTCATCAAGGGCGGAAAGGAGCCTATTGCGATTGACCACGACTGCCGTGAAGGGATTTGCGGAATGTGCAGCATGTATATCAATGGCCGAGCGCATGGTCCTGTAAAAGGGGTCACCACCTGCCAGCTACACATGCGAAGTTTCAGCAATGGGGATACCATCACCATCGAACCCTGGCGTGCGGCCGCTTTCCCGGTAATCCGCGACCTGGTTGTTGACCGCAGATCATTCGACAAGATCCAGCAAGCGGGCGGGTTTGTTTCCGTAAATACGGGAGCAGCACCGGATGCCAATAGCATCCCTGTCCCCAAGGCGAATGCGGATGAGGCCTTCAACTCTGCAGCCTGCATCGGATGCGGAGCCTGCGTGGCTGCCTGCACAAACAGCTCGGCTATGCTCTTTCTGTCGGCCAAGGTTTCGCAATATGCATTACTCCCCCAGGGTCGTGTAGAAGCGAAGCGTCGCGTGGCAAACATGTTGAAGGCCCACGACGAGGCCGGTTTCGGATCCTGTACCAATACGGAAGCCTGTGAAGCCGAGTGTCCCAAAGGAATTTCGGTCAGCAACATCGGTCGTTTGAACGCTGAGTTTGCCGGCGCGCTCTTTGGTGGCGAATAACGCAGTGCTTGTGTAAATCCCGGTTCAAAATACCCGATTCCTACAGGTCAAAACAGGTGTTGTTCCTGCGTACCTTAGCAAGGCATGAATCGCTTTTCCACACGCCTCTGCTTTTGGATCCTGGCATACTTCCTTCCGGGTACTGCCAATCAGGCTAATGCACAGCCTTTCCCATTTTGCAATCCATGCAAAGACACCACCAAGATTGAAAATGTTTTTTTCTCGTGCTTCCAGGATTACAATCCGGTATGCGCCTGCGATGGGAAGACCTATCGAAACGATTGCTTTGCAATAAATAAATACAACTTCTATCCTTGCGGGTATTACAGTGGCATCTGTGGCAGTTTCGATATCGATTTGCAACCCTCCTTGATTGACCCCTTGGAGAACACCATCAACA
>JBJTJB010000597.1:0-1318 GCA_046095245.1 Bacteroidota bacterium
GGGCGATTTCCGTTCGGGTTATTACCGCGACCAGACCTTCATGTTCGCTTCGGGACTCCTCAGCATACAAGAATTTTTTGCCCAGCTCTATGCCACTCCCGATGTGGAGCTGGAGCCCTCCTCTGCCGGCAGGTGCATGAACGGACATTTCTCAACCCGTTTGCTAGAGGCGGATGGCAGCTGGAAAGACCTTACAAAAAGCAAGAACTCATCGGCCGATATTTCACCTACGGGTGGACAAATGCCCCGTTTGCTTGGTCTTGCCCTTGCATCGAAGGTTTACCGCCGGTTGCCCGAGCTGGCAAAGCGGATGAACAAATTCACCTCGGGTGGGACAGAAGTCGCCTTCGGAACCATCGGCGATGCTTCCACATCGGAGGGACTTTTCTTCGAAACCATCAATGCAGCAGGTGTCATGCAGGTGCCCATGGCTGTAAGTGTTTGGGACGATGGTTATGGCATATCTGTTCCGGCGAAGTACCAAACCACAAAACAGAATATCGCTGAGGTTTTGAGCGGATTCGCCAAGACCGATGAAAAGGACGGCTACATTATTCTGACCGCCCGAGCCTGGGACTATCCGGCTTTGGTCGACATGTACGAACGCGGTATTGCGATTTGCCGGGAACAGCAAATTCCGGTTCTTTTTCACGTCACGGAAGTCACACAACCGCAAGGACACTCTACTTCCGGTTCGCACGAGCGTTACAAAACACCCGAGCGATTGGCCTGGGAAGATGAATTCGACTGCATCCGTAAATTCAGAAACTGGATTCTTGAAAACGCCCTTGGCACTGAAGAGGAATTGGACGCTATCCAAACCCAGGCATTGCAGGCTGCCACTGAAGCACGCAAACAGTCCTGGTCATCCCACCTCAAGTCCATCAATCACGAAAAAAACGAGTTGTGCAACTTGCTCAACAGCCTAGCGGCATCAAGTGCAAACAGGAGTTTCATCGAGCTCCTGAATCAGAACATCAGCGAGTCAGCAGATACCGAACGAAAGGATCTGATGATTGCAGCCAAAAAAGCACTCAGACTGGTCAGGTCCGAACAACTAGATTCGAAAACAGCTCTTCAAAATTGGCTTAAATCATTCACCCAACTGAATGAACAACGCTACAGTTCCCACCTGCACAGCGAAAGTACGCAGCGTGCCTCTCTTCACCAGCCTATTGAAGCAAAATACAACCACGATTCGCCTGCCGTAGATGGACGGGAAGTGCTTCAGGCCAATTGGGACGTACAGCTTCAGCGCAAACCGGAACTGCTCATCTTCGGCGAAGATGTAGGCCATATCGGCGGAGTGAACCAGACG
>JBJTJB010000598.1:0-4248 GCA_046095245.1 Bacteroidota bacterium
GGTTATCACCCCTCGATCCGCAGCTTGTAACCGGTGAATTCCGAATCCATGAGCAACACTCCGAAATCCGGAATATGAACCTGGAGGCCAGAGCCCGTTTGAGCAATGAGGCAGCCATTGAAGTGACGTCGCGCTGCTCGCTTGTGATGGAAAAGCTGGGCTATTCCTGATAGCCGCTTTCGAGCGTTGCAATCAAGGAATCGATGAAAGCGGTGGCATCTTGTTTCCACAGCCTGATTTCCGGCATCCGGATAGCGTAATCGCATCGGGGTTGTTGTGGTGTTTTTGGAAAGATGTGTGTTCGCCGAGGTTTCAATCCTGCATCATCGGGTTTGGGCTGACTCCAATTCAATCTCCATGCACTGGCCATATCCATAGCCGAATAGTTCAGTCCGGGCATCAGTGCTCGAAGCGTTTCAAAACTCTCTTTTTTGGTAATCTGTTTACCCGTAGTTGCTTGAAGGTACAGTGCCGGTAAGAGCATGAATCGGCTTAATATCGATTTGAAGGAGTACAAGCTGCAGGCTTCATTCACCCGTTCGATCGCGTAATTGAGTCGCTGGCAGTACATCAATACTGCGGAACGATCCAGGGTGTTGTTGTAAAGCGGAAGTTCAAATGGTGTTGTAAGTGAAAAGCAGATTCCGAGTGTAGCGGTTGGAATCACATGGGGATTTCCATCAACGTCATCTGTAAATACGATATGCCATCCATGATGTTGAAGCGCATCAATTGCCAATAACTGTGATTCTGTTTTCGAAATGATATTCCGCAAAGATCGAAGGCTGTTTTTCTTGCGATCGATCCGCTTAAGGTCGATGAGAATGATGCCGTCAAGGTCACTGTAGCGGGTCGTACTTCCATCTGCGAAGCTTCCGAATACAGCACAACCGATTAGCGCAGCGTGTTTGAATTCCTGCACGAAACGAACGAGACCATCCAGTTCTGATGGTGCGTTTTGTATGCTGTTTAAATTTCTGGACGGGATGTTGTTGCCTTGAACCGACCTTCCGGTCAGGTCAGGTGATAGCCCCGGTGATAATCGGATTCCTGCACGCGACAGAAGCCTGGACCTGCGATTCCAGTATCCCTTTTCCAGGTATGTTCTGATTCGTTCCCGGTGTATCATGGCATGATTTCCAAAATCCTTGAACAGATGTTTCGAAACGTGAGTTGCCTAGCCTGACGTGCAGCAACGGCAGCTTTTTGTTGTGATTGTTCGGGGTTCGACAGACACCAGGCAATACCTTCCGCAAGCGCCTTCGCATTTTCGGGCTCAACAAAATGGCAATTTTCTGCGGTCAATAATTCTCGCGTTGCGGGATAATCCGGACAGACAATGATGTTTCCGGTCAGCATGTATTCGCACAGCTTATTGGGCAGGTTGTAGCGGACATCGTGTCCCTGATGGGTATAATAACTCACCAGAACATCCGCAGCCTGTTGGTATAAGTGGATTCGGCTGTAGTCGTGGATGTACCCCGTAAAGTCTGCATTGGCTCCGATTTTTTCTGCGTATTTTTTCCAATGGGATACAGCGTGTGGTGTACCCCCTGTGAGCAAAAAGCGCACACCCGGAAGTGCAGCCGATGCCTGAAGGATGAACTCCAGTTCTTTTGAGTAGTTCAATCCGATTTTACCGGTGTAAACCACCAGGGGCTTGTTGTCTACATCCAATCCCAATAAATGTCTTGCCGACTGCCGGTCGGGGATTGCATTGGCCTGAGTCTCGGTGATGGGATTCAAGGTGATTTGGGCTGGTGAAAACCGGTTGGTTGAATGCCTTGTGATGGTATCCAATATCGATTTGTTGGTAGCCAACAGCTTGTCGCATTTCAAATAGATCCAGCGGGCAATTTTCGACTGGTGCACATCGTGAGCCCAATGAACCAGTGTCGCATTTCGGAAAAATCCCGCCGGGCGCAATATCAGGTAGGGGAGGAGTAGAAAAGGACTTCTGCTAATAACATATACGGGTGATTTTCCGTTTCTGGATTTCAAAATCGATCGGATCACAGGAAGTGATTTTGCAGCAATCCGCATCAGCGCCCATTTGCCTTTGACATCTTGTTTGAATCGAGTTTTGAGGATACGGAAATGGACTGGGTCTGTCAATCCGTAAATCCTGTCGATATCAGCCGTATCGATATTGTCCTTGCGATCTACAAAGGGGCAGATGAAATACGCCTCGCAATCGTTTTGGGAAAAACCTTCAGTGAATCGAACATCACTGACCTGATTCGTACGCGGCCTCAGGATATCGTATGGAGACAGGTATATTACCGTGGCCCGCTTCATGTCGTTCGTGTGGATAATGCACAGCCACCTTTTCCGAATATAACATGAGGCCAGCCGGTTCTGTCGCTAAACGCATCAAAAGCGCTGTTTTTGTCGATATCGTCACTCAACAAGAGTCCACCCAGCCTGAGGTGTTTTTCGGCTTGATCGAATTCGAATTTCATATGCTCGGCACTGTGGTCGCTGTCGTGAAAAAAGATGTCAATCTGTCCGAGTTCTTTCAAAAGTGCTGGCAGAAGTGTCTTGGCATCTCCCAGCCGGAGATCCCAGTTGGCTTTTAATACATCGGGAACCATCCAGCCGGTTTCGGCCGATTGTGTTCCGAAATTGTAGTCCTGGTTCGTGTCCAGGTTGGGTAGATCGATCGAATGTAACGTACCTCTGCCGTTTAGGCGCATGGCATTTAGGATGATCCAGGAAGAGGCCCCGTGAGCAACTCCTGTTTCGACCATGTGGAGGGGTTTGAATACCCGGACACAGCACCATAACCACTTTCCGAATGTGGTGTTTAGGTTGTTGCCTGCATTTCTTTTTTGATCCCTTGAATTGGCTGGAATGTAGGACTGTTGATCGAGTTCATCCAGTGCTGCTGAAAATCCTGCCCTGATGCCTTTGTCTTTCCAAAGGTGTGATGCAGATTGGATAATCAAGGCACGGTGTAGGCCGGATTTTTTTCCACGGATGAAATGAAAGGATGCCAAAGGAAACCGAAGGGCCATCAACCGCGATGATGCGTTATGCCGTCTTTTCATCTCGCAGGCTTTTTGTCAATCTGTTGGTTGATCTGTTCAGTTGAAATCTTTTGCAATCCCATCTGAATGAATTTAGCGGTGATGACCACGTTGGCGATCAGTAAGGCAAGTGCAGTTCCCGTTGCCCCAAATACCGGTGTAAGGAGGTATCCGGCAATCGCCCCAGAAGTGAGTCCTAAAATAGTTACAAGCAGCCGTTTTTTTATGAGGCCCAGGCTTTGGACCAAGGGCAATGCCCAAAAGAAAACAGCGCCCTGAAGTGCACCAGCCAGACTGATCACAAATGGCCAGCCTGCTCCTGCATAGTCCTTGCCGAACACGAACTGAACAATCGGTTCGCGAAAAACCGTGCACAGGCCAAGGATGATCAATGCAGCTGGCACAGCCGCACGAACCAGGTTCTTAAGCATGGGTTTTATTTTTTCGGCCGAAGTTTCACCCAGTATTCTTGAAAACTGTGGGAATATGGCTTGCATTAAGGGGTCTGTGATGGACAGGATCGAATACCCCAGTTTCTTCGTAGCCGCATAGAGGCCTACGGTGGATGTGCCAAAAAATGACCCCAGTAAAATCACATCGGCCTGGTTCATGAATACCTTAATTGAGCTGCTTGCCGAATTGCCAAGGATGTATTTGTTGAATTCGGCTCTGTGCGGCTTCATAAGTCGAATGCTTCCGCCCAGCGCTGTTCCAAGCTCACGCCTGAACTCGATAAGTGCCCCGGTATTGCAAACAATGCTGTTGGCAATGCGTGCGGTGATGACTGACACGATAAATGCGTTCAAATCCGCGCCGTATGCGTAAAGTGTCCATGTTACAACTGCAAGCTCAGTCAAATCCATCGTGATTTGCAGCATAGATGCCGATCTGAATCGATAAAAGAGCTTGAGTCCGGCTCGTGACAAGGCATCGATAAAACTGAGTCCATTGGCAAATGCGAACAGGATGATCAAGGTGCTGATTCCATGATTCAAGATATTCTGGGTAGGGGTGATGTGTACATACGCCGCAATCAGCAGGACAGAGGCTGTGATGGATATACACGTTAGCAGTAAAGCATATCGGAAAAGTCCTCCTATTTTTTCGGGCGTGCCCTCTCCGAGAAAACGTGCTCCGAATCGGATCATTCCCATAGCGATGTTCAGTCGCATGAACTCCTGCAGAATGAGAACTCCGGCGATAGCCAGTGTATAGGCAC
>JBJTJB010000599.1:0-2536 GCA_046095245.1 Bacteroidota bacterium
CCTTGATTCCGGAAAGTACCCTGGCTTGGGTTCGGGCGGTCATACCCAGTTCACTGACCCAGCGTATGAACCCCTGAAGTTGCTCGTGTTTGATGTGCTCAGGTGTTGTTTTTTCCTGCTGGTAATCGAGATAGGCAGCCAGGTTTTCCACATCGTGGATGTAGGCCGAAAGGGTGTTGGCCGATAAACTGCGCTCAAGTCGCAGGTAGCTCGTGAATCCCTTGATTGCGATTTTCCAGGCCGGACCCATAGGGCGAAGATACCGAGGCTGTCAGCACGGAAAGCCTTACTTTAGCAAGGTGCGCATCGAAATTGTCAACGGCCCGAACCTGAACTTGCTGGGAGTACGTGAGCAACATGTGTATGGTGGGGTAGGCTTCGACGATTTCCTGGTTGACCTGCGCGAGACCTTTCCGGGGCTTGAGATCGGTTATTTCCAAAGCAATGTGGAGGGTGAGTTGATCAATCATTTGCATGCCATAGGTTTTTCGGCCGATGGCATTTTGCTCAACGCAGGTGGATACACACATACATCTGTTGCGCTGTCCGATGCCATTGCAGCCATTTCCAGCCCTGTTATCGAAATCCATATCTCCAATATCTATGCACGCGAGGAGTTTAGGCACAAAAGCCTGCTTGCACCCCGGTGTGTCGGGCTAATCTGCGGCTTGGGTCTTGAGGGGTATCGTCTTGGATTGAGGTACTTTTCGGGACTTCCGGCAAAGGGTTAATAAATCCGTGTAAAGTCTGTTGGGGTTCGGCCTGTATGGCCACGGCCTCGACCCTAATTTCGTCCGTATGGATCGGACATTTACACCCCCTGCCGACACGGTGGTTATGGTGCGTCCTGCCGCTTTCGGATTCAACCCCGAAACCGCAGGCAGCAACGCATTCCAGCAGGCAGGTATGTCAGCCTCTCACGAAGCGGCCATTCGGGAGTTCGACGGACTTGTCCACCTGTTGGAGGAGGCAGGCGTCAAGGTTTGTGTGTATGACTCACCGGATACCGGTGCTCCCGATTCCTGTTTTCCGAACAATTGGTTCGCATCCATGCCCAATGGCCATTTGGTGTTGTTTCCCATGATGGCGGCCAACAGGCGCCGTGAGTGCAATCCCGATTCGATCGCATATCTGCGCCGGGTTGGGGATTTCACCACTCTCACCGATCTGCGGAAAAGCGACACCGCCGGTGTTGCTTTGGAGGGGACCGGTAGCATTGTGTTCGATCACACCCACCGCTTAGCCTATGCATCGCGCTCCGATCGCACCGACACCGGTTTGTTGCAGGAGGCGTGTGCCCTGCTGGAGTATACCCCTGTCATATTCGACAGCGTTGATCGTACCGGACACGCAGTGTATCACACCAATGTGGTGCTACACATAGGAGATCGATACGCAGTGATATGTTCCGAGTCCATACCCGATCCGGCCGAAAGGAGATCTGTTCTGTTACGGCTGAGCGAAACCGGCCATGCAGTGCTTGAGGTCACCTTCGGACAAATGGAACAGTTCGCCTGCAATATGATGCAGCTGCAAAATGCACAGGGCGATCACCTGATTCTAACATCGGCTGCTGCCTGGCAGGCCTTCAGCGCCGAACAACGCACCTTCTTGCAGACGTATGGTCACATGCTGATCGGTTCAATCCCTACCATCGAAGGGGTTGGCGGTGGAAGTGTGCGGTGTATGGTTGCTGAACTATTCACTCCTCTTATTCATGCATCCTAAACCCACGCACCTGGAAGGACTTCGCGTCGTCGAACTGGCTGGCGTGTTGGCCGGTCCTGCGGTGGGGATGTTTTTTGCTGAGTTGGGTGCTGAGGTCATCAAGGTCGAAAATAAACGTAGCGGCGGCGACGTTACACGCACCTGGAAAACACCGGCCGAGAATCCGGCTGACAAAGACTCTGCATATTACCATGCGGTGAATTGGGGCAAGCAAATCGAGTTGCGCGATCTCAATGACTCTGCAGATTTGGATGTCGTATTGAAGATGATCAGTTCGGCGGATATCCTGCTGGTCAATTTCAAGGCCGGCGATGCAGAACGTTATGGATTGGATGTTTCAACGCTTCGCAATCGGTTCCCGCAGCTGATCATCGGGCAGATTACGGGTTTTTCGGATGAAAGCCGTGTTGCGTTTGATGCGGTTTTACAGGCCGAATCGGGATTGATGAGCCTTAATGGCGCTCGAGAGCAAGGTCCCTTGAAGTTACCTGTTGCATTTATTGACTTGTTTGCTGCCCATCAACTGAAAGAGGGCTTGCTGTTGGCCTTGCTGAAACGGTCAAAGTCCGGAGAAGGAGCACATGTGAAGGTGTCACTCTTTGATTCGGCGATCTCATCCCTTGCCAATCAGGCCTCCGTATACCTCAATACGGGAATCGCATCGGGACGTACAGGGTCTTTACATCCCTCCATTGCCCCCTACGGCGAAACCTTTGCGTGTGCCGATGGTCATTACATACTGATCGCCTGTGGTTCGGACGCACAGTTCTTGGCCTTGTGCACCACATTGAATCGCACTGCATTGAAC
>JBJTJB010000600.1:0-4165 GCA_046095245.1 Bacteroidota bacterium
GCTGATCGATTACACCGATGCGTTGTGCAGCGGCCTGGGTGATTTTGCAGATGATATTCTCGTTGTCGCCTGTTTCCTGCAGGATGCCGACCACCTTCACATACACCGAATTGTTGTTCATGCGGTTGGTGACCTTGATGATGGTCCCAAGTGGTGCCGTGCGGTGCAAGGCGTAGAATTTACCCTTGTTGGTTTCTCCATCGCCGAACCAGGCTACCACGCCACGCTCTTCGAACTTTTCAATTTCAGCACCGGTGAGTTCGTCCTTTTCGATGGTACTGCTGCGGCTGGCTCCCGGATTGGAATAGGCCTTGGCGAGTCCGGATGAATCGACGGGTGCAGGCTCCACAACTGTTGCCTGCCCAACCGGAGTTGAAGCAGGTGTTAGCGGCTCGGGCTTCAGTGCCGGTGGTGGTACAGCTTCAGCAGCTGCCGCGTTATCAGAAACAATCAATCGCTGGCCAACCTTGATTCCATTCGCCGTGAGCTGGTTCAACTCCTTGATCCGGGTCACCGAAACACCGTAACGGCTGGAAATGGCATACAAGGTCTCGCCCTGACGAACCGTATGCACCTGAGCCGACTTTCCGGCTGTAGCGGGCTTGACTTTTTCCGTGGCAGAAACAACCGCAGTCGGTGAATCGGCCGATTCGAGGGTTGCAGAGGAACCGGTGGCAGGCACGCGAATGCGCTGACCCACCTTCAGTCCGGCTACCGTCGGATTCAGCGCCTGGAGGCTGGCCATGTCGGTGCCGAATTTCCGGGCAAGCCCCGACCAGGTGTCGCGCGGTTGCACCTTGTAGGTGGTTGTTACACCATTCCCTTCGGCGGCAACCTGGGGCGTGGTATTCACCGTTGGAGTACTGCTTGACTCGGAATCTTGCTTCTTTTCGACCGGGTCGGAATTAACCGCCTGGGCATCATCGTTCAACAGGGGGATATTGATGATCTGACCGATCTTGAGCACCTTCACACCAGGATTGGCATCGAGCAGCACCTGCATGTCCACTTTGTACTTCTCTGAAACACCGGTCCAGGTTTCGCGGGGCAACACCTTGTGCAGACGCACCTTTTGACCGTTCACCCAGCGCATACGCAATGAATCGGGCGAGGCGGCGGAAGCGAACGTAGCACACAACAGCAGTGCCAACACGAGAAACAAATTGGAAAAAGGCTTGATCATGGGTCCTGACGTATCTTTAACGCAAGTATAGGAATTCACATCCCGGAGCCACACCCGGGCCAATCCGGTTTTCAACATGCTCTTCAACACCAGCTGGCGCTTCAAACTCCTTGTATTCCTGCACTTAACGTGGCTGGGAGCCCTCGTGTTGCCCGGGCGGGCAGCTGCGAACCCCGACAGTACGCAAGTTACGGTTTTAACCGTCGACCTCAAAGAGGAAATCACCCCGGGTGCCGCCCGCATGGTGCAGAAGGCCCTGAGCTTCGGACAGGAACGTGGTGTTGACCTTGTCCTCATCCACATGAACACCTATGGCGGACTCCTGGATGCTGCCGACAGCATCCGCACCCGCCTGCTGAACTACCCGAAACCCGTGATTGTTTTTATAGACAACAACGCTGCCTCGGCAGGGGCGCTCATCTCACTGGCCTGCGACAGCATTTACATGCGCGAGGGCGCAAACATCGGAGCAGCCACTGTAGTGAATCAGGAAGCGGAGGCCTTGCCCGACAAATACCAGAGCTATATGCGCAGCATGATGCGCTCTACAGCCGAAACGAATGGCCGCGACCCGCGTATTGCAGAAGCCATGGTGGACGCACGCATCGCCATACCCGGCGTTAACGAGTCGGGGAAAGTCCTTACGCTGACAGCGCGTGAAGCCATCGCCCTCGGATTTTGTGAAGGATCCGGTGAAACCATCGATGAGGTTTTGGGCTTGTATGGTGTACGCAATTACCGCCTGCTTCGCTATGAAATCAGCTGGGTTGACCGCTTGATCGGATGGCTGATTCACCCTGCTGTGAGCGGCGTGCTGATTTTACTTATGCTGGGTGGATTGTACTACGAAGTGCAACAACCCGGCATCGGATTACCACTTGTCATAGCGGTGGCTTCCGCCCTGTTGTATTTTGCGCCACTTTATCTGGAAGGCCTGGCAGCTAACTGGGAGATTCTACTCGCAGCAGTGGGAATTATACTGATCGGTGTGGAAGTGTTCATCCTTCCCGGATTTGGCGTTGCCGGAATCAGCGGAATCGCCCTGCTGCTGACCGGACTTGTGACCAGCATGCTCCGCAGTGACGGGCTCGATTTCAGCGGTATCAGTTCCGTGGCCATCGCCTCGGCATTGGCTTCAACACTGGGTGGCATGGCCGGGGCATTGCTGCTCTTCCTGCTTACCAGCCGCATGCTTTCGAAGAGCCCCGCATTCCGAAAACTCGTACTCGATACAGCGCTCGACTCTGCACAGGGATTCAGTACGGCCATACCCATGCCTGCACCGGGATCGACAGGAATCGCCCTGACCGTGCTGCGTCCTTCAGGGAAAGTCCAGATTGATGGTACAGCCTACGCAGCCAGCTGCGAAAGTGGATACCTGGATGCCGGAAAACCCGTGGAGGTCATTTCAAACGTGGGTGGCACACTGGTTGTCGTTCCCGGATCAGAGCCCTGAGCGGATTGAAATCACTCCGGATGTTACCCTATCATTAACACCATCGGTTTTTTATTGGGGGCAAGACTCAGCTGGATTACATATTCATGTACCCGCTATTTTCGCCTGGGTCAATCTTTTCAAACCATAAATAAACATCCACAAAAACAAGCACCATGAAAAACAGCCTTGCCTTACTTACCGCTGTATTGCTGTTCGCACTTCCTGCATCTGGAATTGCAGGTGGAGCGCCTGCCTGGACCAAGGACATGAAATCCGCCATCATCTGGCAAAAAGTCACTTCGCTCGGTCAGCTCGTAGCGGCTACGCCCCGGGGCATCGTCGGTATTGACCCGAAATCGGGAGAGGAGCTATGGCTTGCATCGGAAATCCAAAATGCACCGGAGTCCTCCTATGAAGACATCAGCAACTCACCCTTTATTTCACTTGGATCCGACGAAGGGAAGAATTTCTGCATCCTTGACCCTGAAAACGGAAAGGTTGTTTTCAATGCCAAATCGGTGGGGTTAGAAAAAGTATCAGACAGATTCTTTTTGTACCAGAGCGGCAAGATATTGGTCATCGGAACCTCCGGTGGCGGAAAGAACACCGAAATGATCATGGTTGAAATGTCAACCGGTAAGAAACTCTGGAACAAGACAGGCTCGTTCACCTTTGTTACCGCTGTAAAAGATCTCGGCAATGATGAAGTATTAACACTCTCTGCATTTTTCGCAGCTAAGATCAATGCGTCAACAGGGACGGAAATCTGGAAGCAACCGATTGATCCGGCCATGGCAAAAATGGCGGGATTGATGAGCAGCCTGGAGAGCTTCGTAGCCAACAATGTGACGCGCGAGGAATTGATGACTCAATTGATCACAACCCCCCATATGCCCGGTGGATTCATCATGGCCGGACAGTCGAAAAAGGCATCGGTCAAAACCGATGCACAGGGCAATAAGACCACAACGTACACGTACAGCTCAATCTTCATGGCCTTTGATCTTGCGGCCGGCACACACAAATGGGGAGCAGTTGTAAATACACAATACCCTTTGGGTATCAGCTATCCCATTGCTGAAGGACTGATCATCTCATCGGCCAATACCGGAAACCTCAATATGCTTTCCTATGCCGATGGAAGCACCCGGCTTGGAAAGAAAGGGGGTGGAGTAAACCTCAAAGGGCCAGCGGCGGGCGCGGTTCAATTGAAAGACGGCAAACTATTGCTGATTAGCAACAACGGGGAAAACAGCACTTTGGCGGCTCTCGATCCGAAATCGGGTCAATTGACTTTTGAAAAGGCCGCAAAAATCGACGGACTGGTCAGTTTCACGGAACTCTTGCCGAATGGCGTTTTGGTTGGAACCAACGAAGAAGTGAATTACCTCAACACATCCTCCGGAGACTGGTATCTGGAGGATGCGATTCCGGGAGGTGCTGGTTGTATTGCCGGTGATGACAAACAGACCTTCGTGTTCAATACCAAGACTGGACTACTGATGCGAATGGACCTCAACAGTACCAGTTTCACTGCATTGAAC
>JBJTJB010000601.1:0-7411 GCA_046095245.1 Bacteroidota bacterium
TCCAGGGGAGTATTGAACCCCAAGGGGCAAAAAACGAAGCCTTGCAGGTCCTTTGTGCGGTACTCTTGACGGAGGACACCTGCATCCTTGAGAATGTGCCGGAAATACGGGATGTGATCAAGTTGATTGAACTCCTCGGTAAAATGGGAGTCGATACCGAACGCCTGGCGCCCGAAAATTCTTTCAACTGTTCGCGGATCACAACATCATCCACCGAATCGCGGTTCCAGGTGAGGTAACTCATCTTCATGAAATTGGCGATCTGTTCGGTTACCGTTTTTCGGGTAGGTTCATCCTCGACCTTCGTAGCCTCCTTCACCATTTCCTGGATGATGCTGCCGTAATGCCTTAAGCGGATCTGCTTGTTGGGGTAGGGCATGCGCTCCGGCCGTACATGGGTGAGATCGCGTTCCGGCATCGGGAAGGGCGAATCGCAATCAAGACGGAAGTCCGATATGATGAAGAGATGATCCCACAACTTGTGTTTGAAATCGGCATACTCACGCAACTGGGGGTTGAGTATGGCCATCGCATTCACGATGGTCTTTGCGGCCTTGGTGCGCTGTTCGCGGTCTTCCAGCTGGACAGCATGTTCCACCATCTCTTGAATACTGCGTCCGTATTCTGAAATGGTCAGGGATTTCCTCTCGGTATTGTATTCCATGTGTGTAAAGGGACAGGCATCAGCCCGTTTTACAAAGGTAATGAATGATGTGCAGGGGGCTACTACCCGATGACCCGCAACTTGGCGAATTTCAACAGCAGTTGTTTGCTTCCTTGTCCTTCGAAATCGATGGTCGCTTTGATATCCGGTGCGCGCCCTTCCAGCGATACCACGGTTCCGTTTCCAAACCGCTGGTGTTCGACCCGCATTCCGGCGGCGATTTGAGAAGGGTCGGTCGCTTCAAAATCGGCACTGGCCTGTACAGGAGGTCTGGCATGTGTGATCCGGGTAAATCCTTTGGGCGGTGTGCTTGCCCCGCCTGCCGGCCTGGTTGCTGGAGGGCGGCTGTTGCTCTGTTGTGGCTTAGATGGGGACTGGTTTCCGAAACGCCCTCCATACGGACTTCCTCCTCGTGCAGGTGTTCGTGTCCGCTCTGCCCATCCACCGCGCTCATCGTCTCCATCGAAACTGGCCGCAGCACGCTCGGGCTGAATGTCCAGGCATTCTGGTGCGATTTCCTCCAGGAAGCGGCTCGGTTCGCAGTGAACGAGATTGCCCCAGCGAAAACGCGTGGTGGCCATACTGAGGGTGAGTTTCTGCTCGGCCCGGGTGATGGCCACATAAAATAACCGACGCTCTTCTTCGAGCTCGGTTCTGGAATGCACACTCAGCTGCGATGGAAAAAGGTTCTCCTCCATCCCCACGATGTAAACGTGTTTGAACTCGAGTCCCTTGGCACTATGCACCGTCATCAGCGAAACTTTATCCCCATCACCGTCTGCGTCATTATCGGCGTCGGTCAATAATGCGATATCCTGGATATAAAGGTCCAGGGTGCGCAGGGGCGGCAGGGCCATCTCTCCCGATGGGGCCTCCAGCGGAATCTTTCCGTTTTCGCTGAATTCCCGGATTCCGTTTAAAAGTTCCTGTACGTTTTCGTAATGGCTTACTCCTTCAGGCGTACGGTCGTTGTGCAGTTCGGTCAGGAGTCCAGATGCAGTGGCGATGTGACTGGCCAATTCATACGCACTGTGGTTCGGCAGCATGATGTTCCAGCTGCGGATCATGACAGCGAATTCAGCCACCTTGTCGCGCAACCCGGAATTGATGCCGCCCTTGAATTCGTGGATGTTGTTGATGACTTCCCACACGGAGGCTCCGCTTTCGCCTGCCTCTACCACGATCCGGTCCAGCGTGGTCCGGCCAATTCCCCGTGCCGGGTAGTTGATGATTCGTTTGAGGGCCTCTTCGTCACCCGGATTGATGGCCAGCCGGAAATAGGCGATCAGGTCTTTGATCTCTTTTCGGTTGTAAAAAGAAACACCTCCAAATACGCGGTAGGGTATGTTCATCCGGCGCAATGCCTCTTCCATTGAGCGGCTTTGGGCGTTTGTGCGGTATAGGATGGCAAAATCGCGGGGCTTCAGGCGGCGGTTCATCTGCTCGTCGAAGATGCTTTGCGCAACCTGTCTTCCTTCTTCGTTATCGCTTAGTGCCCGGACCAGCCGGATTCGTTCTCCGTGGTGATTGTCGGTCCAGACGTCTTTTTTGAGCTGGTTCTTGTTGTGGGTAATGACGGAATTGGCCGCTTCAACGATGGTCTTGGTGGAGCGATAGTTCTGCTCCAATTTGAAAGTGGCCAGTTCGGGATAGTCCTTTTCGAAGTTCAGGATGTTCTGTATGCTCGCACCGCGAAAGGCATAAATGCTTTGCGCATCATCACCCACCACGCAGATGTTGCGGTGCATGGCCGTAAGCTTCCGGACAATCACGTATTGTGCGTAGTTGGTGTCCTGAAACTCATCCACCATGAGGTAGCGGAACTTCGCCTGGTACTTGTACAACACTTCGGGATGCTCGTTGAAAAGCCTCCAGGTGTTGTACAGAATATCATCAAAATCCATTGCACCCGCTTTGAAGCAACGTTTGGAGTAGAGTTCGAATAGCATTCCCATTTTCGGCTTGCCACTCGAACGGTCATCACCGGTCAACTCGCTGCTTTCCTGGTATTCACGCCAGTTGTACAGGTTGTTCTTCGCACTGGAAATCCGGTTCAGTACAGCCGATGGTTTGTATACCTTGTCGTCGAGGCCCTGTTCTTTCAGGATATCGCGGATGAGCCCCTTGCTGTCGTCCGTGTCGTAAATGGTGAAGTTTTGCTGGTAGTTGAGTTTGTCGGCTTCAGCACGGAGGATTCGGGCAAAAACCGAGTGGAATGTACCCATCCACAGGTTTCGTGCTTCGTTGCCCGCAACGCGCATGATGCGTTCTTTCATTTCACGCGCTGCCTTGTTGGTGAAGGTCAATGCGAGGATGCTGAACGGGTCATTGCCCTGTTCGATGAGGTGGGCAATCCGAAAGGTGAGGACACGGGTTTTTCCTGATCCGGCACCTGCGATGATCATAACCGGGCCATCGGTATGCACTGCCGCCTGGCGCTGCACATCGTTTAACTGGTCAAGGTATGCGTTCATCACCCTGCAAAGGTAGCGGTTGCCCACTGACGTTTCATGCGCATCGGCCCACGCTTTTCAAATGTTGAAAAACTCATGCAGGTCACTCACGCTCAGCATCGACAGCCGTTTTTAAATGGATAGCAGGCCGAAAGACCACCCAAAAGCGTACTTTTATAGTCCTTCCTAAAAACCACGTATCCCATGCGTAAGCTTCTGTTGATTTTGGCCCTTTCATTGGCCGGTCTGGTGAATGTTAATGCCCAATGCCCTTCGGGTTTCTCCGAACTGATCGTACTTATTCAGCCCGATAATTACCCGAACGAAACATCCTGGACCCTGCGTGATATCAATGGGACTCTGATCGGAAGCGGAGGCTCGGTCGGTGACACCCTCTGTGTGGCCGATTCTACCTGTCTGATTTTCGAAATCAAGGATAGTTATGGGGATGGAATCTGCTGCGGCTTCGGCTTCGGCTCTTACAGTGTTACGCTGAATGGCGTACTGCAGGCTACCGGCGGGCAGTTCACCTACAACGAATTGACTTACATGGGATGCCCGCAGGGAAGTCATTGCAGCGATAGCTTCACGGCATTGGAAGATTCCGTTTTCACATGCACAGGTCCCAGCACCTGGTACGAGTTTATTCCTGACAGCACCGGAACCTATACGGTTTCCACTTGTTTTCCGTCTAACACATGTGATACCCGCATCTGGATTTACGACCGATGCACAAACCTGGTGTGGAATTCAACCAATATCGGTACCATCTTTTACAACAACAACGATTCGGCCTGCGCTCCCAATGCCAGCATTGAAGCAGGTCTTCAGGCCGGGCAAACCTATTACATCCGCATCGGTGGCGACTCAACCTGCACCGGACAGTCCATTGCGTGGAATCTGGTCTACGCCGGACCAATGAGTGGATGCATGGATCCAGCCGCTTGCAACTACAATCCCCTTGCAATCATTCCGGGCGGCACCTGCATTTATCCGGGCGACCCCCTCTGTACGAACGGCCCTGACTTGATCGTAGATCAGGTAGAGCTTCAGACAACACTCAGCATGGGTACAGTGAATGGAAACGATGCATGTCTGATCGGTGAAGGTTGCCTGACCGGTTATGGTCAGCGTCAGGTTGTCAATTTCAGCACGCGTATTGCGAATATCGGAGATGCGGATTACTATATCGGTCAACCACAGACGGGAAACCAATTCGTGTTTGATCAGTGTCATGGCCATTGGCATTACGCCGGTTATGCACGCTATGATTTATATGATTCGCTTGGTGTGCCGCTGCAGGCCGGTTTTAAAAATGGATTCTGTGTGATGGATTTACAGTGTTTTGGAGGTCAGGCAAAATATGGATGCAGCAACATGGGTATTTCCGCATCCTGTGCCGATATATACGGAGCCGGTTTAGCGTGTCAGTGGATTGATATCACGAATGTGCCGGCCGGCCGTTACACCTTGGTGGTGCGTGTAAACTGGGACGAAAGCCCCGACAAGAATGGTCGTGTAGAACAACGGTTCGATAACAATGTGGCCTCTGTTTGTATTGATATCACCCGCAATGCCCAGAATGTGCCATCGTACACACTCCTGACCAATTGCCCGCCTCTGGTCGATTGCATGGGAGATACCTTCGGTCTTGCAACGTACGATTGCATGGGCGTTTGTAATGGACCTCGCTTAAGTGGTGATATCGATGTCGACTCCGATCGTGATGGTGCGGATGTGCTTCAGTATATGCAGGAGATTGTGAGCCAGCAGCCTTCTATGTCGTGTAAAGATGTGAACGGTGATGGTTTACTGACCGTTACAGATGCCGACCTGGTCAATGCCTGTGTGCGCTTTACATCGGGTGTTCATGCGCATCCGGGAGGAACCCAAAATACACACCGCCACTGCGAATTCCCCTATAACATCATCAACATCAACGATACGGTCGTGTTGGGTCTGGCGCAGATAAACACCACTGCACAATGGCTTGATGTGACTCTGCGGAACCGCAACGGCAATCTGATGGGAGTTGATTTCGGGTTGACCGGAGTTCAAATCGATTCGGTAGTCAGCCTGATTACCGGATTTCAACCGGTCATTCGTTGGGATGCCACCGGTGGGCGCATAGCGCTTCTGGATACAAGCGGTGCAAGCCTGGTGAAGAATACCAACCCGGTTGCTTTCCTGAGAGTGTATTACCAAAACCTGACCTCCAATACGATTTGCCTGAGTAACACCTCCTTTGTCGCAGTGAATGGGAACGATGAAGAGACCATCACCCAGATCCAGAACGGTTGTGTTACGGTTACCGGTATCAATATCCAGTACCAAAGCGATTATATCGATGTGTTTCCGAATCCGACACCGGGTCAGTTCAGAATCACCACCGGAATGCTCAATGGCATGGAGGCCCAGGTGAGTATTTGTGATGCTATGGGACGCGAGTTGATTCGTGTGAATACCGTGTTCGGCCCCGAAGGCATGTTGGCCGACCTGTCTGCCTATCCTGCAGGAATCTATCTGGTTCGGGTGCATACTGCACAACTTGATGTCACCAATCGGATTGTACGCTGGTGATCCCTGGTCTACAAAAGAAAAAAGCGCAGGATTTTTGTTCTGCGCTTTTTTTATGGTCGAATCGGATCAACTGAGCCGTTCGCGGATATCAAGTCGGTGCTTTCGTGCTGTGTCTTGTGCGATATCGTAACCCGCATCCATGTGTCGAATTACGCCCATAGCAGGATCGTTGTGGAGGACGCGCTTCAGTCGGCGGGCGGCATCATCCGTTCCGTCTGCTACAATCACCATTCCCGAATGAATGGAGTAGCCCATACCAACGCCACCGCCATGGTGCAGGCTGACCCACGATGCACCTCCTGCCGTATTGATCAGCGCGTTGAGGATCGGCCAGTCGGCAACAGCATCGGAACCGTCGAGCATGGCTTCCGTTTCACGGTTGGGACTGGCTACAGAACCGGTATCCAAATGATCCCTGCCAATGACGATCGGAGCTTTCACTTTGCCACTCCGCACCAATTCATTGAAGAGTAGTCCTGCTTTTTCACGATCACCTTGTCCGATCCAACAGATACGCGCCGGTAAGCCCTGGAATGCAATGCGCTCCTGTGCCATTTTGATCCAGCGGTGCAATCCCTCGTCCTGTGGAAACAATTGGAGTATAGCCTCGTCTGTGACCCGAATGTCTTCCGGATCTCCGCTGAGAGCAGCCCAGCGGAATGGACCTTTCCCTTCGCAAAACAAGGGACGGATGTAGGCCGGAACGAATCCCGGAAAATCAAATGCATTCTTTACGCCTCGTTCCAGCGCCCTTCCACGCAGGTTGTTGCCATAATCGAAGGTGATGGCTCCTTTTCGCTGCAATTCCAGCATGAGGCGCACATGTTCTGCCATTGAGTCGTACGACAATTCAATGTACCGGTCGGGATTCTGTTCGCGCAATACATTGGCCTCCTCCACGCTCAGGCCTTCCGGAATGTATCCCACCAGGGGGTCGTGAGCAGAAGTCTGGTCGGTAAGGACGTCCGGAGTGATGCCGCGCTCCAACAACCGGCGCAGCAATTGAACCGCAGTACAGATCACACCAATGGATTTGTTTTCTCCCTGGCGTTTGAATTCCAGCGCCAGATCAATCGCTTTGTCGATATCGTGTTCGACATGATCGAGGTATCGGGTTTCGATGCGTTTCTGGGCACGCCATTCTTCAACCTCAGCAGCAAGGCAAACACCTTCCGCCATGGTTACGGCGAGCGGCTGCGCACCACCCATGCCTCCAAGTCCGGCTGTAACGCTTAATGTGCCCTTCAACGAACCGCCGAAATGCTTTTGGGCAACCGCGTTAAAGGTTTCGTAGGTTCCTTGTACAATACCCTGTGACCCGATGTAAATCCAGGATCCTGCGGTCATTTGCCCGTACATCATCAGCCCTTTCTTCTCCAATTCATCAAACACCTCCCAGGTAGCCCACTTGGGTACCAGCTGGGAGTTGCTGAGGATTACGCGGGGAGCGTCTTTGTGCGATGGAAGGATGGCAACAGGTTTTCCGCTTTGGATCAGCAGGGTTTCATCGTCATTCAGGTCCTTGAGGGCCTTCACAATCAAATGGAAGGATTCCACATTTCGGGCAGCTTTTCCGCGTCCACCGTAAACGATCAGGTCTTCGGGGCGCTCTGCAACCTCCGGATCGAGGTTGTTGTGCAGCATACGCAAGGCGGCCTCCTGTACCCAGCCTTTGCAGTTCAAGGTATTGCCGGTAGGGGTTTTGGTCTTGTTG
>JBJTJB010000602.1:0-1435 GCA_046095245.1 Bacteroidota bacterium
TTCATCCTTCACGCGGCATGGCTGGATCAGGCTTGCGCCCATTGTCCAATATTCCTTACTGCTGCCTCCCGTAGGAGTCTGGTCCGTGTCTCAGTACCAGTGTGGGGGATCATCCTCTCAGACCCCCTACCGATCGTAGCCTTGGTGAGCCGTTACCTCACCAACTAGCTAATCGGACGCATGCTCATCGCTGACCACCAGAGTTTTGACTGTAAAATGATGCCATTTCACAGTGTTATGCGGTGTTAATCCTCCTTTCGGAGGGCTATTCCCCAGTCAGCGGTAGATTGCATACGCGTTACGCACCCGTGCGCCACTTTCATTCAGATATTGCTACCCGAAATCTCGTTCGACTTGCATGTATTAGGCCTGCCGCTAGCGTTAATCCTGAGCCAGGATCAAACTCTCCATTGTAATTGATGTTTGAGTACCGGTTTGCACCGGTACATGTTGTGCTCAGAGTTCTACTCATCACGAGACTTAGCTCGTGAAGGGCTTGTTATTTCCTTCCAATCCTTCAAAGAACGTTGACCCTAAAATCCCCTGTGGGATTTTTATAACTAATTCAGATCAGTTCAGAACAACACTATTCCCTTAAATCGGGGGTGCAAAAGTATTGCGCCTTTTACATCCAACCAAATTTTTTTGCGGTTTTTTAAGAACTTTTTTCACTCCGACCGCCCAGGTCACCGCAAAACGGGAGGGCAAAAGTAAGGACTCCCCTCCCATTCTCAAGGATTTATCAAAAAAATAATGTTCATGATTGTTATTTGGCTGATTATCAACAATATAATTTTACCCCCTATTCGCCCGACGCCACAGAAATGCCGCCTTGCCCCAACATCCGGCGCATATTCTTCACAAGTTTGAATGCACGTAATGCCCGTCACTGTACTTTAGGCAAGCGACAATCAGCCCTTTGGAATGAACACATTGTTGGAATTACATCAGGTTTCGAAAGTATATGGAACCCATAAGGCATTGGACGAAGTCTCGATGCAGGTACCCGTTGGTAGTGTCTTTGGCCTCCTGGGCCCCAATGGTGCGGGAAAAACTTCATTACTAAGGATTATCAACCGGATTACCGGGCCCGACTCGGGCGAGGTGTTTTTCGGCGGCGAACGTCTGAATGCCAGCCACTCGGCGCGGATCGGGTATTTACCCGAAGAACGTGGGTTATATAAAAAGATGGAAGTCGGTGAACAGGCACTTTACCTGGCTCAGCTTAAAGGTATGTCTAGGCAGGAGGCTCTACGCAGACTCAAGGATTGGTTTGAACGATTCGAAATGAAGGATTGGTGGAAGAAGCGAATCGAAGAGTTGTCGAAAGGTATGCAGCAAAAAGTGCAATTCATCGTTACCATACTGCATGAACCCGAGCTGCTTGTGCTTGATGAACCGTTTACCGGATTTGACCCCATTAATGCGGAACTGA
>JBJTJB010000603.1:0-5453 GCA_046095245.1 Bacteroidota bacterium
TCGGTATCTGTACCAATGGTGTGCTCAGCTTTGGAACCTTCCCGGGATCCAACTGGGTAAACAACCTCGCTTCCAATGCGCTTATCCTTGGACCAATGTGGGATGATAATCACCGTTCTACCGGTACCATTTCTTACCTCACTACGGGCACTGCTCCTAACCGTGTGTTTACGGTAGAGTGGAACCAGATTGCCATCGGTGGTGGTGGTAACAGTGCAAACCCCAAAGGCACCTTCCAGGTGAAGCTGTTCGAGGGAACCGATGTTATCCAATACGTATATGGCCCGATTTCAGCGATGACTAGTGTGTCAGCTTCGATCGGTGTGTCCGGATCTGTTGGCAGTTACATCAGCGTGACACCCGGAGCACCCGCTACGGCTTCAACCACTGCTGAAAACACGGCTATCAACGTAGCTACATTCCTGGCTTCCGGAACGACCTACACCTTTACACCTCCTGCACAACCAGGCCCCGGAACCTTCACCTGGAGCTGGGACAATGGTGCTGGAACGGGTAACGTTGTAACGGTTGCTCCTCCTTCAACCACCACCTACACGGTGACTGCAACCAATCCGACCAGCGGATGTTCTTCCGACACGAGCATCACGGTTGTCATCAACCAATTGCCTCCTGCTCCGGTTGCCACCAACAGCACACAGTGCGGTGCTGGTGTGCCAACAGCTTCTGTGGCCTCTGCCAGCAGCGGAGTTGCTCCAGTATTCAAATGGTACACGTCCGCAACAGGTGGTACTCCTGTACAATCAAGTACGTCTACAACGCTGCTTAGCTACCTGGTTACCAGTTCAACCAGTCTCTTCGTGTCCGAAACCAGCTCAACCACCGGTTGTGAGGGTCCACGTTCGCAGGTTGACATCACGGTAATCCAGCCTGATTCTGTAGCAACTTCTGTTTCTGCAGGGCCATACTGCCTTGGCGGTAGCATCACGCTTACAGCCACCAATACAGGAAGCAGCAACAACTATGCATACACCTGGAGCAGTTCAGCCGGCAGCGGTATTTCCGGTTCGGTTTCCGGTGCTACTGCGGTTGTGACACCCACAGCTGCCGGTACATACGTTTACACCATGTCGGCTGTCGATGGACTTTGCAACTATGTAGCTACTCAGACGGTCACCGTTTCTGAAGTTCCGTCGATTACTTCTGCTACAGCAAGTCCTGCAGGACCAGTATGTGCAGGTACCGCTGTAACGCTCACAGCTACCACGCTGACCACCGGACCTCAAACGGCTCCGACAGGGTATTGTGCTTCCAATGCCACCAGTCAATTCGATACAAAAATTGATGCGGTTACTCTTGGAACACTTAGCAACAGCTCGAATCCAACAGCCTGCGAAACCTACTCGAACTTCACAGCCACTGTGCCTGCTCCAACCCTGGTGGCTGGACAGACCTACAGCGCATCCGTTACACACGGAAGTTGTGGTGGTTTCTACGGTGGTTACAGCAAGATGTGGATCGATTTCAACCGCAACGGTGTATTTGAAAATCCTGCTGAGCTTGTGCTGGGCGGCGATCACAGTTCCGGCTTGGGTTCAGTCGTTAGCGGTAACGTGACCATTCCGTCCACTGCTACTCCTGGTGTAACCCGCATGCGTGTCATGTTAAACGAGAGCGGTTCACCAACCATGTTGCCCTGTGGTACATTCACATATGGTGAGACAGAAGATTACATCGTGAACGTACAGGCTCAAGGTGCAGGTACCTACACCTGGTCATGGGACAATGGTGCCGGAACCGGCAACAGTGTTACAGTGAATCCGACCGTTTCTACGACCTATACCGTAACGGCTACCAATGCCGGCGGTTGTACCAATACTGCTACAGTTTCTGTTACCGCACTTCCATTACCTGCTGCTCCTACAGCTGTTAATGGCTCACGTTGTGGTTTCGGTCCTGCCAACGTATCGGTCAGCTCTAATACAGGTGCTGCCACTCCGCTCTACATCTGGTATACTCAGGCCAGCGGAGGTTCACCGATTCCTTCACAAAGCGGTAGCTCACTGGTGGCGTACAACGTATCATCCACGACCAGTTTCTGGGTTTCTGAATTCGACGGAACCTGCGAAAGCGCTCGTACACAAGTTGTGCAGACGGTTGTTCAACCGGATGTTGTTACAGCTACGGCCTCCAGCAGCTCACTCTGTTTGGGTTCAAGTTTCACGTTGAGTGCGGTTCAAACCGGATCCACCAACGTGTACACACTCGCCTGGACGGCTTCACCCAATCCCGGCAGTGGTCTCCCGACCGGTTCAAGTGCAACGTCGCAGACGATTACACCAACTGCGGCCGGTACTTATGTGTACACGATTGATGCAGTGGATGGGCAGTGTGCTTATCAGTCATCTGTAACGGTGGCAGTGAATGCCAATCCGACCAAGCCTAACCTTGGTGCCGACCAAACGGTTTGCGAAGGAACCAGCCTCAGCTTCACCGTATTTACCAACACACTCGTTGGTGGCGGTATCCAGTCTGCAGCCAGCTTCACCGGTGATGATGAAATCTTCAACTTCACCCTGAACGGAACAAGCCTCAACAACTCCTCAACCTGTGCTACACTTGCTCCGGGTGCAGGAAGCTTGCAACAGCAGTACTCAAACTACACCACCTCTGTTCCTGCTCCGACCCTGGTGCCCGGTAATTCATACACCGGTTCTATCACGATCGGTCAGTGTAGCGGATTCGCTTATTCCTGTGGTTTCGCCGTGTTCATCGATTTGAACCGCAACGGTTTGTTCGATGTTCCTGCTGAGCGCGTAGCTGCCGGTCCGTCCCTGACGGCTGCAGTTGCCGGAACTGTGTTCCCCTTCAGCTTCACCATGCCATCTACCGTAGCTCCTGGTCTGGCCCGTATGCGTGTCATTGCTCAGGAAGGTGCAGATGGAACCAACGGTGGTATTCCGCCGAACGGTCCTTACAACTGGGGTGAAACAGAAGACTACACCGTACGCCTTGATTACAACCCGGGTGCAAGCTATCAGTGGACTTCAATCCCTGCCGGCTTCAGCTCTACCAACACGACCATCACTACCGGACCGGTCCTGGCCACTACTTCGTATGTGGTAACCGTTACCAGTCCTTCTGGTTGTACTACTGCCGATACGGTTGTCGTTAACGCCATCTCTACGCCTGATGCTCCGCTGTACACCACTACGGCCGATTCAATCTGTATCTCCGGTACAGTCAGCTTCCAGGTTACCAACATCCAGCTGGGTGTGTCGTACCAGTGGCAGTCTGCTCCCTCTGCATCAGGTCCATGGACCGATGTATTCGGTGCGACCGCAACCAACTTCACTACGCCTAACCTGGCGCCGGTGTTGGGTGACTCGACTGTATACTACCGTGCTGTGTCCACTTGCGGTGCAAACTCAAACACATCTGCTGTCAAGTCCATCTTCGTCTCCCGTCCTTCCATCAATCCTGTAACGAATGTTACACGTTGCGGACCCGGACAAGTCACCCTCAACGCTACCGGTAACGGTACGATTGAGTGGTACGACGTACCCAGCGGTGGAACAGCACTGGCAACAGGCGGAACGTATGTTCCGACTGTGTTGGGCTCAACCAGCTACTACGTGGGTTCTGCCATCGGTAACTGCCGTACTCTTACCCGTCAGACGCTGAACGTAACCATCCTCGCAGCTCCAGGTATTGCGGCTTCTGCAAGCCCTGCTGCAATTTGCCAAGGCGCATCTTCAACCATCAGTGTAAGCAGTGCAAATGCCAATTACACGTATGTATGGGATGGAACGACTTCAGGAAGTTCTCTGACGGTTACTCCTGCCACAACCACCACGTACACGGTACAGGCCAGCGATGCAACCACCGGTTGCTCGGCCATTACCAACGTAACGGTTACGGTTAACCTGGTGCCGGTCATCTCTTCTGTTTCTTCTACGCCTGCAGCTGCATGCCCCGGACAATCGTTCCAGCTTAATGCGGTAGCCATCGCTTCAGGTCCTCAGAACGAGCCTCAGGGATACTGCGCCGATGGCGGAAGTGTCTTCACAACTGCCGATGAGCAAATCTTCGGTGTATCGTTCGGATCGATGAGCAACCTGAGCCAGGGTGAAACGTGTGCTTCAAACTACACCAATTACACGACAACAATCCCTGCCCTGACAATCAACGCCGGTAGTTCGTATCCATTCTCCGTTGTTACGGACGAATGTGATGGACCCACCTACTTCGCCAGTGGCTTATCCATCTTCATCGATTACAACCGCGATGGTGACTGGGATGATGTTGGTGAACTTGCTTACACGACTAACGCCCCAACACTTGCGCCGTACACCCAAACCGGAACTGTGACGATCCCCCTCACGGCTACCCTCGGTGTAACACGCATGCGTATCAAAGCCCAGGAATCTGTAGGCTCACCGCTGCCATGTACCAACTTCTCCTACGGAGAGGCTGAGGATTACCTGGTGAACATCGTAGGGCCTAACGCTTCGTACAGCTGGTCACCTGCAGCAACGCTCAACAATTCAAGCATTGCTAACCCGACCAGCAGTGGTATCACAGCTACGACCACCTTCACGGTAACTGCCACTTCGCTTGCCGGATGTACCAGCAGTCCTGCTTCTGTTACGGTTGCTCTTGCCAATGCCCCAAGCCCGGTAATCACGACGCCCGATACCAACCTGTGTAACTCTGAGATCTACGTACAGGTGGCCGACAACGGTCCCTATGCTGGAACAGGTTACCCCGCAGGAACGGTATTCACCTGGAAAGATGCCAGCGGTGGTACGTATTTCAGCGCTGCCGATGCTGATTCCATCAGCTCACTGTTCGGTAACAGCTTCTTCGTTACGGTGAACGTACCCGGTGGATGCGTTGGAACCTCAGACACGGCATACGTTGTTACCAAGGCTGTAACAGTTGTTGAGAACATCAGCAATGCTAGTTGTGCCGGTGGCGACGGACGCATCATTGCAAACATCTCCAGTGGTTTGCCGCCCTTCAACTATGTATGGTCGACCGATGCTGCCGGAACCAACGTTGTCCGCAACGTGACTACCAGCGCTACGGCCGATACCTTACCGAACCTGAATGCCGGTACGTATTACCTGGTGGTAACCGATGAAGTGGGTGCCCCTGCCAGCTGCGGATCGGGTCTGCTCACCTTAACGGTAAGCGGTTCAACTGCCATCGATGCAAACATCATCGGTACCAACATCACCTGTAACGGTGCCGGTGACGGATCCGCAACGGTGAGCTACACCGGTGGTTCTGGAACCATCAACATCCTGTGGAACGACGGATCAACCGATGTCAGCCGCGTAATTGCTGTTGGCGGAACCTACACGGTTACCGTATCGGACAACTTCGGATGTTCGGATGTGGCCACGGTGACTATCACCGAGCCTGCTGCCCTTGCTGCTACCCTGTCAACTACACAGGCTACAGCACCGGGCGCTACCGATGGAACAGCC
>JBJTJB010000604.1:0-2269 GCA_046095245.1 Bacteroidota bacterium
GGTTGAACTCCGTCCACACAATGCGTGTTTTCAATCCCTGCCCTGTGCGGTTTCCGTATTCGTTCACATAGCTGTTGTAGGCTTCAAACACATCCTGTCCGAAGTTGAGTCCTGCAGTATCAAGTCCGACTTCGGCGATGCTGAATCGTGCATCGGCTTGCCAGCGTCCTTTCCGGTAATTCACAAATCCGATTCCTTCGGTGAAGTTCGCGCCAAGAGGATGCGCCAATGCTGCACGGTAATGGGTATAGGTGCCGAGTTTCTCGCGGTGTTGGTAGGTGTAGGGTCGCACATAATTCAACTCCGCCTGCACGTTCAGGTTCGGAATGCCGAAGAGGTTGAATCCTTTGTACCCCGCTTGAATACCCTGTTTGTTGGCCCACCATCCATTGCCGGCCCGCACGTTCGAAAGCAGGAATTCATCCAGCATGATCTGTCCGTACAGGATGTGTTTTTCGGTAATGCGGTACCGTAAGTTCAGTCCCATCAGTACATTGTCCGGCGATCCGATGCTGAACTCCACCGGACGGAAGAAGATGAAGGGATTCATGTATCCGAGGTCGAATCCCCGTGCGCCACCCGCTGTATCCGCATGCCAGATCACCGCTTCGAAGATGCCGACATTGAGTCGCTTGCCCACCTCGAGATCGAGGTAGTGCATCGATGCGTATTTCTTGAGGAAAGGTGAATCATCCGTGATACCACGCGAAATGTCACGGAGTTCGGCAAACAGGTTCACATAGCGGATCTTCCACACATCCGTAACGATTTTCACGAAGGGATAGTGAAAGCTGTTGTCACTCAGCAAGAGACTGCGGTATCCATCACCGATGAAGTTGCGGTCCTGGCCGAATGCGAACGTGAAATGCCGGTTGAGCTGGTAATGGACCGTACCGGTCGAGAAGGCGTAGTCGAATTTACCATCGCCGATCTTCTTCACCCGCCCTTGTCCGGGAACAATGTATTTGCGCTCAACAGCCGAGTCCAGGTAAAAGGGGAATACGGACTGGTTCTCATAAAAACTGGCATCGAAGCCAAATCGTTTTCCGATGCTCCCGGCCAGCCGGAGTCCGCGGGTATTGGTATACACTTGCCGATCGCCATCGCGCCCGGCACTGAATTCGAACACGGGATCAGCGATGAGGTAGAGGTCATCGCTGTTGAGGTGTACCAGGTGGCTGTACCGCAGATGCCGGCCCGCCCAACGCCCGTCGAAGCGCGATTTCGGTTCGGGAAATGAGGACAGCAGCAGTGAATCGATCCCTTCACCTTGTTGTGCAAGAAACAGACTGTCGGTGTTCCCTTTTGCAGCCGACAGGATGTCGCGGTTGAGCAGGGGCTTGAACGATGTGTGTACGCCATTCCCCGGACTGTGGAGGATGGGGTCGATGGTTTGCTCCATGCCCCTGCTGAGCGGGAAAAATACACCCTGCCCGAACAATCCGGACAACGGAAACAACGCGAGAAGTAGGAAGATGCGTATAGGCATGGCTGTTATCGGTTACCGTAAACCTTACCGCGGTACCAGATGCGGGAGGTTCCATCGGACAGGTCGTATTTCAGGACAGCACCATTGAGTGAGAATGCGGTGATGGCCTCTTGCGATACGAGTTGGGTTTTTCCTTCACTGAAAAGCATCAACCTGCCGTTTGCATCCATCCAGGCGACATGATCATCGCTCATGGTGTACCGCGTTGGCATGAACTCGTCCAGCTCGAAGCGTTTCCCGTCGCTGATCAGCTCCAGGCGGTTGTTGAGGAAGAACAGGACCGAGCGGTCACGTACCAGGTAGAAATCCGGAATGAAGGATTCGATTTTCAGCAGTTTGCCCCGGTTGAACACCTTGAAGGAGTTGTCATCGGACACGTAGGCTACCGTTTCGAAGCCGACCTGGTAGGATTGTGGCTTCAGTTTTTCCAGGACCAGCAATCTGCCGTAGTAAAACACCTTGAGGTACTGGTAGAACCCGTCCACGAAGGCCACCAGATTCCCGCCGGGTTCAAACGATTCGGGCGCTACATTGTCAACGTCCCAGAGTTGGTCCTGGTAATAGGCCTTGAAAAATCCGGTGTTGTTAACGTAGGCAACCGTATTCTCACCCGTTCGGTATTCGTTTAACCGGCCCGTTAGTGTGATCTCCAGTTCACGGATGGTTCCGTCTTTGTACACACGCAGGATATCGGCCACCTGATCGCGGAAGGCGAGCAGGCTGTCGCTCACCTTGTAGTCGCGGATGAAGTACGTGAGTGGTTTGTTCTCCCCTTTCTGA
>JBJTJB010000605.1:0-1866 GCA_046095245.1 Bacteroidota bacterium
GTGAATGGCTTCCAGAAACAACCCCTCAGGAGAAACAGATTCACCGGCCAATCGGCGGTCTTTTGCGGAAAGCACCTCGGCGAACGCATCAATGGACATGGTGCCCCTCCCGACGTTGAGCAAAGTGCCGGTCAGTGCGCGAACCATACCCCGCAGGAATCGGTTTGCAGCCACATCGAATTTGATATATCCATGGAGCTGTGACCAACAGCAAGAAGTAACAGCGCAGCGGTTGTGTCCGGTTTGCGTCCCATTCTTGCTGAAGCTGCCAAAGTCGTGCTCACCGATGCAACGTGCAGCGGCATCGTTCATGGCCTGTATATTCAACTCGCCAGAATAGGGGAGGCCCAGACCTTGCAGGAAGGGTCCGGGTTTTGTGAACAGATAGTAGCCATAGGCACGATGCCGGGCATCAAATCGCGCATGTGCATCCTCAGCAACAGGATGGATGTTTCGGATTCGGATGTCGATTGGAAGAACAGCATTCAGTTGGAAAACCAGTTTTTGGATGTCCTGAATCTGATCCTGCATATCAACATGTGCGTAGTACAGGGAGGCATGAACTCCCGTATCGGTACGGCCACAGCCGGTCAGTTCACCAGCTCCCTTGGTCAGGAGGTTTAATGAGTCCTGGATTGTGGCCTGAACAGTGCGTGCATTGGGTTGGATTTGCCAGCCGTGGTATTCGGTTCCCCGGTACGCTAGCTCAAGGAAATATCGGGGCATGCGCAAAGATAGTTCGGACGGGGGTGAAACAAGCTCACTGCATGTTGCGTATACCCGCCCAAACAGCAAATTCCACATGGATACAAATCAGCCCGGCCGTATCACTTCCTGGATCAATAAACACCTGAGCGGATTATCGGTCACGGATGCCGGTCAGGAAGGTGTATTCCGAAAAATACGTGAGAATCTTGCCCGTAACCATGCCGAACAGCCCGTTGTCAGCATCGTGATTGTGGCTCGCAACGAGGAGTTCAATCTGCTGGCTTGCCTTTCCTCCCTGTCCGAGCAAGCCATTCATTATCCCTTTGAAATCATTGTTTGCAACAACAATTCGGAAGATAAAACACAGGATATCATTGACCGATGCGGAGTGAACTCGATTTTTCAACCCGCTGAAGGAACGGCCTACGCCCGCGAAGCAGGAATGTGGATTGCCCGGGGTAAATACCACTTATGTGCCCAGGCCAATTTTGTTTATCCTCCCGACTGGGCAGCTCGCATGATTGAGCCCCTGGAGAAAGGGGAAGCCATTTGCACCGTCGGGTCTATCGGGGTGGTTCAGACGGGTGACGATAAGTCGATTTGGTCAACGCTGGCGACGGAATTCATGGCCAGATGCAAATCCATAGGCGATCTGTTTCGTCGTACCGATAAGGTGGCCAATGGAGCCAGCATGGCCTTCTTTACCCGAATGGGTCAACAGGTAGGCTGGAGAAAAGATGTTGTTTCCGGCGAGGAACGCCACATGGTTCAGTCCATGGCGCGTTACGGCAAAATCAAGTACGTCAATCAAAGCACTGCCAAGCCGCTAAAAATCAAAAGCACGGGAGGGAATCGGGTGGGGGGTGCCAATCAGAATGGCAATTGGAGCCAACCTGTTGAATTCCGCGAATTCATGCTGAATTGATTTCGATTAGGCGTTCGCTTTTACAATGTCGATGAAGGAACGGGATTTGAGGGATGCCCCTCCGATGAGTCCTCCGTCGATGTCCGGTTTTGAAAATATGCCATGGGCATTTTCCGGAGTGCAACTTCCACCATACAAAATAGTCATGTGTTCAGCGGCATTATTGCCGATATGATTCACAAACAAGCCTCGTATGTGAGCATGCATTTCCTGAGCCTGGTCGGGTGATGCGC
>JBJTJB010000606.1:0-2750 GCA_046095245.1 Bacteroidota bacterium
TTGCTCGGCTCAGAGATGATTTGGTCCCGAATGACGAATTGGGGCTTGTGATCAATTACATGACCGGTGCATTTCAACGGAGCCTTGATGGACCTTTCGCCCTGGCCGACAGATACAAGACCATTGAGCTTAACAATATGAATACCAGTTATTTAACAGGGTATTTGTCGGCGCTACGGAGTGTAAATTCAGAGCAGTTAAGGAAATTGGCAAATGCCTACCTTTTGGAGGAGGCATTATCGTGCGTAATAGCAGGCAAATAGCCTGTTTTTAATCGGCTTTTTTCCTTATATTTGGAGGACACGCGTTATCCAATATCCAATGAAAAAAGTCATCATGGCTCTGGTGGCCTTGGTTGTATTGTTCAGCCAAGCTGCCCAAGCATCCCACCTGATGGGGGGAGAAATCACCTGGGAGTGTTTAAAGTCAGGTCCTAACATCGGCCGATACATCTTCACGGTCAAGTTGTATCGCGACTGCAATGGCGTTCCAGGTCCCGTCTCGGTGCAATTAACTTCCAACGCCCCCGGTTTGGGCGGAGGGATCAATTGTAACCTGATTTCTCAGACGGATATTTCTCCGCAGGGACCTGGCTGTCCGACCTGCGTTGCGCCCCTCGGACTTCCCAATGCGGTAGAAGAATTTGTTTATCGTTCGAGCCCTGTTGTGATAGCCGGTGTCCCTCCTGCAACAGGGTGGTTTTTCGCTTATACCAATTGTTGCCGCAATGGTGCCATAACCAATCTGGTCAACCCCGGTAGTGGAGATTTCGCTTTGAGGGCGTACATGTTTCCATACAACGGACTGAATACCAATCCTTGTTTTGATTCCTCTCCCCGATTTGCCGAGCGCCCACAGCTGAGTACCTGCACCCGAAACCCTACAACTTACAACCACAATGCAATTGACGAAGAACTGGATTCCCTTGTGTATGATTGGGGAATTCCACTAAACAATGGATTTCCCGGAGTGCCTTTCCAATTCGTGGGTGGATACACCTCAACCAGCCCACTACCAAGCCCAACGCAAAACGCTCAAAATGTTGCCGCTGTGATGGATCCCAACACAGGAGCTGTATCCTTCACCGCCTACACCGCGGGGGTGTTTGTTACTGTTACCCAAGTGACGGCCTGGAAGTGTCAGCAAAAAGTAGCCGAGGTTTATCGTGAAATCCAAATCGCCTTGTTGGGAAATTGCAACATCCCTGATCCGACCAACCCGGTTCCAGGATCTCAGACTTGGAATACACCTCCGGTAGTAACTGATTTGCTGAACAATTCACTCACTGACACATTGATTGAAGTCGTTGCCGGTGATACTGTTGAAATCCCCATCGTGGCTTTCGATTTTCAGTGGAACCAGCCAGCAGGTCAGCCCTTGCAAGGACAACGTATTGGTTTCTTCGCTTCCGGCGCTCAGTTTGGAACGAATTTTTCTGATCCGAACACAGGTTGTCCGTTTCCGCCCTGTGCTGTATTTGACCCACCACCCCCCCCGGCCTTTTCCGCGGCATCCAATCAGGCTACCTTCAAATGGATTACGGATTGTAATCACTTGCCTCAAAGTCTGGGCTGCGTCAACCTGTCGAACATTTACAATTTCGTCATCAAGGTCTTTGATAACAATTGCCCTTCACCGGCGGTAAACTTCAACACCATCAGTATCAAAGTCAATGCTCCTCCCCCCTGTGGTGCTCCCCGACAGCGTTGTCTCGATGTGCAGGACAATGGTTCCGTAAAATTGACCTTCCTGCCTCCCAAGGATCTGGGAATCATTGATACCAACAAGTACTTCAAGGCATTTTACATTTATCGTTCATCCACCGGAGCGGCTGGTCCATACACGCTTATCGATAGTCTAAAAGGATTCAGTATCGCCAATTACGACACGGTGCTTACCTACACCGATTTGGGTGCAAATGCCAACGCAGGTCCTGTTCACTATTATCTTGCTACCAGTTCGGGCTGCGGATTGCTGCCTCCAACCATCAGCGATACCTTAAGCACCATTCACCTAACGGTTGCGCAGGTAGGAACCAACGCTTCACTCACCTGGACACCGTTCGATACGCCACTCCCTCCATCCACTACCCGCGTATACCAGGTTTACAGAGAGAGTTTACCTCCGGGTTCTGGCGTATGGAATATGATTGGAACCACTGCCAACCTTAGTTATAATGATCCGGTGACAGTATGTGCATCTCTTGTCAACTACCGAATTCACGTGGTTGATACCAGTGTGGCTAACTGCGTGTCACGATCCAATATCTCCGGGGCCTTTCTGACCAGCTTTCTCCCACCCATTTTCTCTCCAACGCTGTTGACCACGGCTGTTTTGCCTAACGGCGACGTTCAAATTTGCTGGAAGGAGAGTCAGGACACGGCACAGTATTTTGACAAAACCTATATCTATCACAGCACGAATCCTGCAGGTCCTTTCACCAAGATAGACTCTGTGGACGTATACAACCCGACACTATTCAACAATTACACCCACATCGGAGCGAATGCGAATGCGGTTATCAACTACTATTTCCTGACGCTGACGGCAGGTTGTGATGCGTTTAATCTGATAGAAACTTTAACAACCCCAAGCGATACTCTTGCAACGATGTTGTTAACAGTAAATAATGCTATTGTCGGATCAGCAGTTCTAAGTTGGAATCCTGTTTCAACTCCACTTCCACCGGGAAGTGCCATCAACTACGATATTTATAGAAGAATACCTCCTGGAAATTGGACGTTGATAGG
>JBJTJB010000607.1:0-1002 GCA_046095245.1 Bacteroidota bacterium
CACCCATCTTTTCAACGATTCGGGCAATCTGTCCGTCGGTCATGGGGACCTTGGCCGTACCATAGGTATCAACGAAAATGCCAACAGGCCGCGCAACACCGATCGCATAGTCTACCTGCACCAACACCTGGTCGCATACACCGGCAGCCACCAAATGCTTGGCGACATGACGAGCCGCGTAGGCTGCTGAACGATCCACCTTGGAGGGATCCTTGCCTGAGAACGCTCCACCACCGTGGGCTCCGCGTCCACCATAGGTATCAACAATGATTTTACGACCGGTCAATCCGGTATCACCATGCGGACCACCAATAACGAATTTACCGGTAGGATTCACATGGTACTTGATCTTGTCGTTAAAGAGCGCTTGAACGCGCTTGGGCAGCTTCTTCATCACTCGCGGGATAAGGATGGCTTTCACATCGCGGGTGATTTGATCGAGCATTTTCTTCTCTGCACCGAAATCGTCGTGCTGGGTGGAAATGACAATGGTATCGATGCGTTGTGGTTGATGATCATCACTGTATTCGATGGTCACCTGGCTTTTCGCATCGGGGCGCAGGTATTTCATCACTTTCTTTTCCCTGCGGATGGCTGCAAGTTCGCGCAGCAGCAGGTGTGAAAGTTCGAGCGGAAGGGGCATGTAATTGTCCGTCTCACGGCAAGCGTAACCGAACATCATACCCTGGTCGCCCGCACCCTGTTCCTCGGGCTTTTTGCGCACAACGCCCTGGTTGATATCGGGCGACTGCTCATGAATCGCGGAAAGGATACCACAGGAATTGGCTTCGAACATGTACTCGCTGCGGGTGTATCCGATATCACGGATCACTTCCCGGGCAATATCCTGAACATCGAGGTATGCTTCCGATTTCACTTCGCCGGCAAGAACGACTTGACCGGTGGTGACAAGGGTTTCACAGGCGACTTTGGATGAAGGGTCGTAGGCCAGGAAGGCATCAATAAGTGCATCGGAAATCTGGTCGGCGACTTTGTCGGGAT
>JBJTJB010000608.1:0-3146 GCA_046095245.1 Bacteroidota bacterium
GTTCGATCGAATTCAATGCGCGAAGCAACGCATCCGTGTCACCATCGCCAAGCCAGGGATGATAGCCGTTGAAAACAAGGTCTCCGGCAAATAGAATCTGTTCATCCGGAAGCCACATCACCAGGTCACCTGTGGTGTGACCGTTTCCTGCCGGCAGAAATTGAACGCGGCGGGATTCTCCCTGCAGTGCGCAAGGGAGTTTTATGATTGAGTCGGCCGTGGTTATTTTCAGGCTGTCCATGGATTCGGCAATACCACTGAAATAGCTCAGCCAAAGGACATGTTCAAGTGAGTCGAAGCCGTTGAAGTTTCTGGTATCGGCCTCCAACATCGTACGTAGTGTTTGTGGTACAAATCCCGGATAGGAATTGACTTCATCGGGAAGTTTTTCCCGCATAGCCATCCGGATTTCCTCCGTACCGAGAATCGTGATGTCATCAAAAACCTGGTTTCCTCCGCTATGGTCGTTGTGCCAGTGGCTGTTGATCAGATAACGGACCGGCTTACCGCAAAACGCTTCGGCCATGTTCCGCAATTCCCGTGCTGCATGGGGAGTCATGAAGGCATCGAAGACCAACAAATACGAGCCCATGTCGACTATCCCGGCATTCGAAATGGCGTGACCGTCCGGATTTGCCACGGCTGCATAAACACCCGGATGCAACGTGTAGAAAGTGAAGTGCCTGGGCTTGGGCATGGCTCCAGGTGAGAATGCGAAAAGTGTGGCAGCAACGAGTGCAATCGACAAAAAACCTAACGTACGGAGAGAAATGATGTGCATTTTTACGGTATTGGATGATGTGTTAGCCTATCCGAAAACACCGCATGCTTACACTTCCATATTGCATGCCTTCGAACAACATGGTGGCAGTTTCGTTTTTCTCAGCCAGGCCTAAACTATATATCATCGGAAGATAATGGTCGTTGGTAGGTACAGCCAATTGTGCAAGTGTGCCGAAGGTCTGATAGTTTACAAGCGGACGGTAGTCTTTGTTCAGGATGTGTGATTTGACAATCGTGTCGAATTCTACGGCCCAGTCGAATGGTTTGGCATTAATATCGGACCAGTCGAGGTTACCGAGGTTGTGAACGATGTTTCCACTTCCGATGATCAGTACGCCCCGGTTTCTGAGTGGCCGGAGTTTTTCAGCCAGAGCGAAGTGGAAGGCAGCACCTTCCGTATAATCGATGCTAAGCTGGAATACAGGGATGTTCGCTTTAGGCCAGATGTGACGCAATACGGACCATGCTCCATGGTCAAGTCCCCACTCATGGTCTTCATGAACACGAACATCTCCGGCCAGCGAAATGACTTCGCGTGCTCGTTCTGGATGGCCGGGGGTATCGTATCTGATTTCAAAAAGTCGCTGGTCGAACGGACCGAAATCATGGTTGGTGTGATGTTTCGGCGCAACAGACACATAGGTTCCCTTGGTTTGCCAATGTGCTGAAACGACCATGATCGCTTCGGGTTTTGGGAGTTGATCGGCCAGTCCTGATAGCGCTTGTGTAAAGGTGTTGTCAAAAAGAGCATTCATCGGATGGCCATGTCCGATGAATAGCACGGGCAAACGTTCGCTTGGTGAAAAGCCTTCGGTCAATTGTTCAATCCGATTGAGTTGAATCGCACCTGCGGCCAATGGTGCTGCTGCAATCAGGTTGATAAATGAACGCCGTTCCAATTTGAAAAAGGGTTTATTCCATTGTGATGATAGTCCACTTGGGTTTATCAATACTTTTTTCCACGAAACAGACGTGTCGCCAGGATGGCCATCGGGAAGTAGGCCAATGTCAGGTCGGTGATGTTGAACCACAACGGCGAGGGGAGTTCGTAAACCATGTAGGCTCCCGCACAGAAAAACAGAAAGGCGATGGGTAATGTCATGCGTAGCGGGTGCCCGCGTCCAATCCGTGCTGCCAATACGGCACCGACAAATGTTCCCATGGCATGGGCCAATAGCGGACCAATAAAATCTTTTAACGACAGCAGGTACATGGTTGACGCCATTTCACTGATTCCTTTGGAGCTGAAGCCTGCGGGAGGGGGTACGTACAATTGCCAAAGTTCAAGGATTCCCGAATTGACGAATACACCGGTAAGCATTCCTGCAATTACCGCGAGGAAGTTTCGGAGTTTAGTAGGCATAGCAAGTGATGATTAGTTTCATTTTGATGGGGCCTGGAGTGATTTGTCCCGGTAGTCAATCAGGTATTGTCTCACTTCGTTCAGTGTCGAGTCGGAGCGGAGAGCCCTTTCCCAGCACGTAATGGCACTATCCCGTTTTCCGTCCAGAAAATACACTTTTGCCAGCAAGTTCAGTGTGGATGGGTCCTGGGGTTTGTAGCGCAATGCCGATTCCAGTATTCTGCTGAGCGTTTTCAGGTTTCCCTGGGTATACTGCTGGTTGTACTCTTGCATATATCCTCTGAACCTGGCATCTGCTATCAAGCGATCATTAACGGCGTTGAACGGACTCGATGGATTCAATTCCCGGAACTTGGCCCATGCCCACTCGGCACTATCCAGTTGTCCGAGGCTGTAATACGAGAATCCCCATTCGCGGTACATGAGTTTATAGCCGGTGTAAATCGAATACGAGTTTCGGAAATGCTCTACGCAGTCCCGGAATTTTTCGGCCCGAACAGTACTGTCCTTTTCGTTCTCGGCCAGCGCTGCTGATGCCATGGCATAGAAGGCCTGGGTGCGGAAGCTATCGGGTGCCTTTTTAACATCAGCTGCATAAAGCGTGTAATTGTCTTTCCATTCCCGGTTTCGGTTGGTCGTAATGCTCCAGGCAGGGATTGCGGAAACAAGGAAAAGAGAAAACACAACCACATCCGCTTTTTTCGGGACGCCATTTCCGATGCCGATGATGAGTGCACCCAACAGAAAGAATCCGGGACTGAACAGGAAACGCTCGGCGAGAATAGGGCCTACGTTGATGAACAGGTTTGAAAGCAGAACGATTCCTCCCAGGTAAGCGAGAATGAAAACCCCGAGCCATCGTTTCTTCATAACCTGCCAAACACCAAGCGCCAGCATGCAAAGGTGAATGATGAGTGAAAAAATCACCTGGCTATCCGAAAAGCTTTTGTACGGAATGTGGTTATAGCTGTAGTCAAAGATCAAGGGTACAGGCCAAATC
>JBJTJB010000609.1:0-1625 GCA_046095245.1 Bacteroidota bacterium
ACAAGGTATTTGATGGCGATGGTACAACACCCAATTACACCAATCGCCTCGACTTCGCAAAAACGATCGCCTTCCGGAATTTCAAGCTTGTACAGAATCCGCTTGAATATGAGTTTTCGGATATCGATATGACCAATCAGCGGAAAGTTCCCCGGAATGAAGATGTATTCGTGCTATTCGAGTTTTCGGCGAAATGGGATCCTGTTCCCGCCATGTTGTGTCAAAATCACGAGCAGGTTGTCAAGGGTTTTATGGGGCAGACCACGGCCTTCAAAAAGGACCTGGTAAAACCGGAGGTCTTGGTGATGGGTGAGAACAAATCGGCGAATGAAGCGCGGTATATTCATGGAGAACTCGGCAAAGGAACCTGGACCTTTTACGGAGGACATGACCCCGAGGATTATCAGCACATGGTGGGTGATCCCCCGACCGATTTGGCCCTGCATCCGAATTCGCCCGGCTATAGGCTTATTCTGAACAATGTGCTTTTCCCTGCCGCTCGGAAGAAGAAACAGAAGACCTGAATGGTCTTAGTCTTCGAAGCGCATCAGTTGTAAGGTGGTTCCGTCGAAACGGGCATACATGCAGTGATGCAACCACTCCCCCAGGTTGATGTAACGGCTTTCGTTCGGTAATTGCAAATCGATAGGCAGGTGGCGGTGTCCGAAAATGAAAAAATCGTAGTGCTGTTTTTTCAATTGCTCTTTGCAGAAAACAACCAGCCATTCCTTGTCTTCTCCCTTAAAGGTTTCATCATCAGATCCGGTTGCCAGCCTGCTGCGTCGTGAAAAAAAACGCATGACACCCAGGCCAAGGTTGGGGTGGATCCGGGCAAATAACCATTGGCAAACCGGGTTGGCAAAAACCGCTTTGATGAATTTGTATCCGTGGTCGCCCGGACCCAGTCCGTCGCCATGTCCGAGGAAAAAACGCCTGCCCCTGTAGTCGGAGGTAATTGGCCGACGGTGTATCCTTAATCCGATTTCCTGCGGTAGGTAATCGAAAACCCACATGTCGTGGTTGCCGGTGAAATAGTGCAGTTCAATTCCGGCATCGCTCAATTCGGCGAGTTTACCCAAAAGACGCACATACCCTTTGGGTACAGCCTCTCGGTATTCGAACCAATAGTCGAATACATCACCCATCAGGTAGATTACCTGGGCATCTGACTTCACATGGTCAAGCCAGCGCACAATCTTACGTTCCCGCTCAAGACTGCTTTGCCGGGTCGGAATTCCTAAATGGAAATCACTGATGAAGTAAACACATTTTCCCGGTGACAGTTCCTGCATGCGCTTCAAAGTTAATCAACGGCTTAGAGTGCGCTGTTCCGGATGGATGATAAGCGAAGTCGGTTCAAATCGAAGGTGAATCGGATACGTCGGGTGAACCGGTCAAACGAACTGATCTCCGGGCGATTTCCATATTGAAAATCCTCATATCGTTTCATCTCCTCAGAGAAAATCAGGGGAAAATATACAGCTACGGCTTTATTTATAAGTGTGATTTGCAATCCGGCCGTATAGCTCAGTGACTGTTCCAGATCGTAGCTTTTTCTCAGGTCGCTTTGCAGATCTGCGGCGGGTCCCACATCGGCAAAGGCGCGCGGGAATGCGAGTGGGCGA
>JBJTJB010000610.1:0-2585 GCA_046095245.1 Bacteroidota bacterium
GGGCCTGATACGGGCCGATTTCATTTTTGCCATTATTTTCATAAAATAAAGATAATGAATTAATTAAGATTTTCAGGCAATCTCAGATCCAGTTTACTTATTGGTATAAATAATTGCATATCAGTTATATATGAAAATGCAAGAAAAGTCCTGTTTTTAGCGTTTTTTTCTTTTGAGGCGCCGTAATTTTGGGTCAGAAAGCAATTTATTTGGGGTGAACGTCAAAAAATTGTTGGCAAAAGAAAAAGAGTGTTGTATACTTGTATCGCGAAACGGGGAAGGCACGCAGGCGTGATCCTTTCGCACACAGAAAAAGAACAAAGAGAACGATGATTACATACAAGGTTGCGAAGTCGTTTGAAGAGGTAACTGATGCCTGGTGCGTCGTGTATAAGCAGTATCTGGCTTCTTCCCTCATCCTGCCCAACGAGTTGTCCATCTTTACCTTCCCCGAATACATCAGCAACAATTCAGCTGTTATTATGGGCACGAAAATGGGGCATACCGTATGCACTGTGTCGGCCGTGCTCGACAGCGAGCGTAAGTTGCCTCTCGATCACTATTATGGCGAGGACTTGAACCGGATGCGTAGTGAAGGCCGTAAGTTGATTGAAATCGGTTTGCTGGCAGATTCGCGCGGAGCCGGAAATTTCAGCAACATCACCGGACTGATGTCCGTCATTGCCCGCTTTGGCGTGTTTAGCGACCACCACGATTTCGTAATCGGCGTCCACCCACGGCGTATGCAGTTCTTTAATCAGGTATTCGGATTCACCCAGGCCGGTGAGGTCAGGGATTACGGAAAACTTAAAACGGCCCCTGTTGTCCTGCTTCATGCCAACGGACTTGCCTTGCAAGATGAAACCTTTCAACTGAATAAAACGATATACAGCGATACGCTGGCCGATGAGTTTGAACAACGATTCCAGTTCAACCCCGGCAACTATATCGACGCCTCCGAATTCAGCGATTCTGTGGCGAGCTTCATTCAGAAGATATGGGGAGCCAAGGGCCTTCAGGCCGCCTGACCGGATTATTCGGAACCGACCGTTTTAAAAACGATCCACAAACACTTTCTTATTATGCCTCCGGACTGAACGGTCAACACGTTCAGCCGTTCGGTGTGGTTTTTCCGCTCAGCACGGAAGAAATCCGCCAATTGATGCCCATTGCGCGCGAGGAGAAACTCGTGCTTTTCCCGATTTCACGCGGCAAGAATTATGGATATGGCGAAGCACAAGGGACTCAAGCCGGTCAACTGATTGTAGACCTCAGTCGCATGCATGCGATTGTTCAGCTGGATGAGCAGTTGGGTGTGGTGACTTTGCAGCCGGGTGTCAGCCAGCGCGATCTCGCGGATTACCTGGATAAGGCAGGAAGCCGATTTCAGGCCGATGTGACGGGTGCAGGACTCGATGCATCGGTTGTGGGAAATGTGCTCGAGCGCGGCTTCGGCCATACCGATTACGGCGACCGTTATGCCCGTGTGGTTCGGCTCAGCGCTGTGTTGCCTGATGGTACAATCGTCAATACCGGATTCGGCGATTTCGTCCATGCCCGGTCAAGGGATACGTACCGATACGGTTGCGGTCCCGCACTCGAAGGGCTGTTCACCCAGTCCAATTTCGGGATCATCACCGAACTGACCATTGAGTTGATGCCGCGCCCTGAGAAGACCTGCATGTTCGTTTTGTCTGCAAAGGATGAGGAAGCGATCGGTCCGCTGGTCGAAGTGGTCCGCGAACTTCGTTTGCAGGGTGTTCTGAACAGCGCCGTGCATTTTGCAAACAAGGCCAGGGCGATCGGCTCGGCAAACAACCGGATGGCGGGGGCATGGAACCTGAGCGGCTCCTTGTCCGGTCCTGCTTCGCTTGTAAGGGCCCGAAAACGGGAGCTGAGGCGCGCTCTGCGCCGCAAGGGAATACGGGTGAGCCTATGGTTCTTCGATGACTTACTGATGCGGGTGGTCGAATTTGTCAACCGGAACGTACGGAAGATAGCGCTCTACCAGCCTCTGAAGGATGCCTGGGATTTGCAAAAGGGCATTCCTACAGATAATCCGCTCCGTATTTTGCTTGAAGATGATAAGTTGGAATCCGCAACCTTGGACCCCGGTAAATATGAAACCGGTTTCCTCTGGGTGAATGCCGTATGCGCAGCCGAGCAATCGGAAGTACGTCGCATGCTCTCGCTTTTGCGAACGGCCTTTTCTGAAGCGCGATATGAATTCAGGGTGACCTTCACCGCTGTGAATCCGCGATCGCTAATCATGATGACCAATATCACCTTCCCACGCAACGACGTAGAGATGATGCGCGCTGGTGCGTTTTCAAAGGCGCTTTATGCCGAACTGATTTCACACGGGTTTCGTCCTTACCGCTCCGGTTCCGGAGCCTACAGCAAGCTGCCGGCACTTGGCATAGACAAGCAAGGTGTGCTCTCGCGATTGAAAGCAGCATTCGATCCGGATGGTCTTATTGCACCCGGAAAATACAGCATTCCCGGATAAAAAAACAGGAGGCCTGCATTTGCAGGCCTCCTGTTTTTAAGCTGACATTCAATTACCGGATGATGGTGATTTTGTC
>JBJTJB010000611.1:0-3283 GCA_046095245.1 Bacteroidota bacterium
GGTGCCGGACCGAATGATACCTGGCTCAAATTCACGGCTCCTGCCGCCGGCGATAAGAAAGTCGTTATCCATACCCAGCCCGGAACCATCAACGACTGGATCATGGAAGTGTGGAACGGATGTCCGGGCACCAGCGGTGCGGAAGTGATCGGCTGCTCCGATGACTCCATCGTTTCGATGCCCGTAATCGCACTCTGCCAAAACCAGCTGGTGGCCGGCAACACCTATTATATACGTGCATGGCCCTATTCCTCTTTTTTGACAGGCACCATGTCGCTCTGCGTTTACGGAACCGACCCCTGCCCTATTCCACCCGTCAACGATGAGTGTGACTTTGCAACATTGCTCCCGGTAAAGGGCGTGAACGGATGCAACGGTGACACGAGCACCTTCACCACGCGCTTTGCTACTCCAACAACCGGTGCCGGTGCCAGCATTGCCTGCGATGCCACCACCCTGAACGATGTGTACTTCCGATTCAATACCGCAAACCTTGGAACCTTGCGGTTCAATTTCACCAAACTGAGTGCGCTTTCCTTAAAAGCGGCTATTGTTTTCGAGTGCGGAGGAGCACAGATTGAATGTTTCAATCCGGCCAACGGCCCCTTTGTTGTAAGCGGACTGAACCCCTTTGCCGACTATTACCTGCGCGTGTGGTCGAATGCGAACGAGGGCGGAACCTTCCGGGTTTGTATCGAAGACCTGTGTGATGATCCGACGGCCGTCTTGAGCGGTAGCGGAGCAACCTGCGCCGGAATCGGAACCTCCTTGCGTGTTGATTTTACAGGCAATGCACCCTGGACCTTCACCTATAGCAACGGTAGCGGCAACCAAAGCATCACCACCTCCAGCAATCCGGCATTCATTCCGATAAACCCGTCGGCCAACTCCACCTACACGGCCGTATCGGTGAGTGGCCCTAACTGTAGCGGTGCAGCGAGCGGATCGGCCAGTATCATTGTCCTTCCTGCTCCAACAGTTAGCCTTGCGGCACAACCGGGTATCTGCAGCAACCAAAGTATCAGCCTCACCGGAGGAAGTCCTGCCGGCGGAAGTTACTCGGGAACAGGGGTAAGCGGAGGCGTATTTAGCGGTACCAGTAGCGGAGCCGGCACCTTCAGCATCACCTACACCTATACCGGCCCCAACGGCTGCAACGGAAGCGACAGCAAGCCCATCACGGTAACGCAGCAACCCGTATTGACCGGATTTACACCCTCGGGCGGAACAGCAGGAACAGTAGTAAGCCTAAGCGGAAGCGGATTCACCCCTGCGAGCAGTGTCCGATTCAATGGCATCGCCGCATCCGTTACCTATATCAGTTCAAGCAGCCTGACTGCCCTGGTTCCGTCGGGTGCGAGCACAGGTCCCGTGCAGGTTTCAAACGGCAGTTGCCAAAGCACCGGAAACAGCTTTACGATCACCGGTGGTGGTAGTGTACAAGCCCAGTGCCGCAACATAACAGCTTACCTGAATGCCAGCGGAAACGTGTCCATCAGTGCCTCGGCCATCGACAATGGTAGCTCCTCCCCTGCCGGTATCGCATCACTCAGCATCAGTCCCAACACCTTTGCGTGTACACAAACCGGTGCACAGGCGGTGGTGCTGACCGTTACCGATAACAACGGCGCTACAGCAACGTGTACGGCTACGGTTACCGTGCTGGACACCCTCAAACCACTCGTATCCTGCAAAGCCCACAGCCTGACCTTGTCGAACGGCAGTGCTTCCCTGCAGGCTACTGATATCAACAATGGATCAACCGATAATTGTGGTATCACCCAGCTAACGGCAAGTCCGAACAGTTTCACAGCTGCAGGCATTTACACGGTTGTGCTGAGTGCCACCGATGCTTCGGGGAATACTTCCTCCTGTACGGCCCAGGTTACCGTGAATGCTCCGCCTCCATCCGTCCTAACGCTGCAAGTGCGTTGCTTCATCGAAGGCTTTTATACCACCGCAGCAAATATGAATCCCGTATTGCTAAATGCCGGTGTTGGTAACAGCAGCTCCGAAACGGACACCATCGAGGTCCTTTTGTGTGCTGCGGGCAACTCATCCAACATTACAGCTGTTTCGCGTGTGGTGTTAAACACATCGGGATTTGCCACGGCCACCTTTCCGGGATCACTGATCGGTACCAGCCAATTCATTTCACTTCGTCATCGGAATGCCGTGCGGGTATGGTCGGCCAATCCAGTCACCCTCAGTTCCGCTACAACCTACGATTTCAGTTCATCGGCCGAACAGGCATACGGCAGTAATCAGTGCATACTACCCGGAGGCTATTTCGGCTTGTTCAGTGGCGATATCGAACCCCAGGACGATGTGATTGATGTGCTTGACCAAGGTCTGGTCGACAACGACAACAACCTGTTTGCATTCGGGTACATCCCCACCGATGTGAACGGCGACGGCGTGGTGGATGTGCTGGATCAAATGATTATCGACAACAACGTAGGTGATTTCATCGGGGCGGTTCAGCCTTAACGAACGATAGAATAAAGAGAAAGGGGGTGCGAATGTTCGCACCCCCTTTCATTTGAAGTTCTTCACTTTACTCGATGATCACACGAATACGCTCTGCGGCATCGTTGATGCGCAACTCAACAAAGTAGACTCCGGCAGCCGGAGCACTACCGAAATCGAGTTCGGCACGGTTGATTCCCATGATAGCCGACTGTGTACTGTTCCACAATAAACGGCCCGTAAGATCGAAGAGGTTGATGACGGCCAAGGTGTTTTCTGCTGATTCGAATTGCAGCGTTGCACGGTCGCGGGCCGGATTCGGGAAAACCAACGCAGATCCGGAAAGCGATTCTGTGCTGCGGTTGCTGCACACCGAAACACTGGTGTTCTGACTGCGCACCTGTGAATTGGAGCAGGCATTGTAGGCGAACACGCTTACATTCTGATTGCTTTGAATGTTGCTTGGCCACACAACGAGTATGGTCGGTGTGTTTTGACCGGAAATCAAGGCGGAGGCAATACTGGTTGACCACGTGTATCCGCTTGCACCCGGCACGGCTTGTACAGAATAGTTGACGGGAACACCTTCACATACCGGACCATTGGTAACAATGGTTCCCGGGCGCGCCGGTGTTGAGGTAATGGTGAGGCGACGTACTGCGGAGGATCCGCAATTGTTGCTGGCCAGCACCGCAATGCTTCCCGTGCCTGTGAATCCGTTGAACTGCACGGTGATCGAGTTGGTTCCTTGTCCGCTCAGAATAACCACCTGACTGGGATTCGGGACCGACCAACTGTAAGAACTGGCTCTGGC
>JBJTJB010000612.1:0-1128 GCA_046095245.1 Bacteroidota bacterium
CGCGGAGCGAACGACAATGCGAGCGGATTAAGCATGCTCCTTGAGTTGGCGCAATGGTTCAGCATACCGGAGCACCGACCAAGGCATGATTTGGTGTTTGTAGCCTTTGCCGGGGAAGAGGCCGGACTCGTCGGATCGAAGCACCTGGTGGAATCAGGTCGATATCCCTTGAAACGCATCCGGTTTTTGCTGAACCTCGACCTTTTGGGCGGGGGCGAAGAGGGGCTCATGGTGGTGAATGCCACAGAACATCCTATTGAATTTCAGAAACTTAAACAAATAAACGACGACCTGAACCTGTTAGCCGATTTGCGGCAACGGGGACCTGCATCCAACAGCGACCACCACTGGTTTGCCCAAAACGGTGTTCCGGCTTTTTTCACCTACACCTTGGGGGGCTCCAAGGCCTACCACGACATTTACGACAATCCTAAACAGCTGAGCCTTAGGGCTTTTAACGATTGCCACCGCCTCTTCAGGCTCTTTTTAACCGGGCTCTGAGGCTTCCCGTTGTCTTTTTAGTTTTCCACAGCCTGAACAGGCGGGTTTTTCAGCCTAGTGGTTTACACTTATTCTGCCCTCTGAAGCAACCAAGGCTTCGTTGCAACGTATACGTTGTACTTTTTTGCCTTAAGACTCAAGCGATTAGACATGAATGTGTATAATATACGCCGATATTTATTTGGCATTCGCCAATGTCATGTGTTAATTCGCCCTAAATACTAGGGAATCCCCTCATTTCAGGCTTTAATTGACCCTATCCTGGCACCCAAACTTGACATACTCCAACACCATGCATCAGCACTTTACGCGCACTCTGTACTTCGTACAGCCACTTTGCTTTCTGATGTTTCTGACGAGCTTCCTCCTGAGCTCGCTCGGAGCCTGGGCCCAAAGCGGCACCCAAACGTTTACCGGCAACGGCACCTTCACGGTGCCTCCCGGCGTAACCTCCATTACGGTTGAATGCTGGGGTGGCGGTGGATCCGGTGGACGCGGAGGTGGTTCTCCTTTCCAAGGAGGCGGTGGAGCAGCCGGTGGGCAGTATGCGACCAGCGTCATTAGCAATGTTAGTCAGGGCACAACCTTCACGGTTAACATTGGTAGCGGTGGAGTAGCTCCAACTAC
>JBJTJB010000613.1:0-3832 GCA_046095245.1 Bacteroidota bacterium
ACAACATCCTGCTCGGACAAACCATTACACTTGGACTTAACCTGCGTATTGCCGGAAGCCCATTGTCAGGTCTTTCTCTGAGTGGACGCTTCATCAATACAGCCACCAGCAACGTAAGTGGCTGCGGTCCTCAGGGCGGAACGCTCACAGGTCCGGTCCAAACCTACACCCTGCCTGCTTCAGTGGTAGCTTACCTCGGAAGCAACAATACTGTTGCCCATTTGTACCAGCTTGCAAACAACGCTCTTGGCCTCGTTTACATACCAAGCGGGACCAACCCAAGCCTGACGGACATCAACAATGCAGTGGACATCATCAACAATGCGTTTGATGGATGCCGTCAACTGGTGAGTATTTCAAACACATCGGGTAGCCGTATGGCTGCAGAGAGTGCATCGCCTGGCTTGAGCGGAAGCGTTACGGTCTACCCCAATCCATTCAGGGATCAGGTAGCTGTTCGCATCGACTCCGAAAAGACAGGTCAGGTTGAAATCGCACTCTACAGCATCACCGGCGAACGTATTGCCGTGGTTCACCAGGGCGAAATCACTGCCGGAGGAATGAACGAGTTCCGCTTTGACAGCATGGGAATCCCTTCTGGTATTTACCTCTGCAAAGTGATTCTGGGCAATGAAATGTCGATTCAGCGTGTTGTGCTGAGCCGCGATTAATCCCGGTTCCAGTCACAAAAAAAGGGGCTGCCTCAAAAGGGCGGCCCTTTTTTATTGTCAGGCTGGTTAACATTAAGTGGCCGCCACGTGTTTCTGATGTGTGTCACAGGTAACCCTCATCTATCCCCATCAACTGTTTTCAGATCATCCTGCCATTGAACAGGGCAAGGAAGTATTTCTGATTGAAGACGAGCTGTTTTTTAACCAGTACGCCTTCCATGTGTACAAACTGGTCTACCACAAGGCTTCCATGGCAGCATATGCAGCAGCACTGTCGGATAAAGGAGTTAAAAATACTGTAATCAGAGCCCATGATGCTGAGGCAAAAACAGAGCATCTCTTCCGCAGGCTTGCCAAATCGGGTGTTAAATCGGTACGCGTGTGTGATCCGGATGATTACCTGCTTGAGCGCAGACTCAAACGCTACGCCCACCGTGAAGGCATCCAATTGCAATTGCTGGAGTCGCCCTTGTTCCTATGCGACTGGGCCTACGTAAAAGCCTGGTTCAATGGAAAAAAGCGCCTGCACCTAACCACCTTTTACATCGAACAGCGACAACGCTTCAGGATCCTGTTGGATGAAAACGAAAAACCGATCGGCGACAAATGGACCTACGACACGGAAAACCGGAAGAAACTTCCCAAAGGCACACGTATTCCTGCATTGCCTTCGGTTGCTGCCGACCCGTTCTGGACCCAAGCATTGAAATCCGTCAAGGCTCATTTTCCACACAACCCCGGAAAATGTCAGGAGCCTATTTATCCATACACCCATCAGGAGGCAAACGCCTGGCTCATGGATTTCATCCGCTGCAGATTTGCTTCATACGGTGATTTTCAGGATGCCATTGCATCAAAAGAGACATTTCTGTTCCATAGTATACTGACTCCCATGTTGAACACCGGACTGCTGACTCCGGAGACTGTAATCGACTGTGTTCTTCAGCACGCCGAAACCGCCAAGATCCCGATGAATGCGCTGGAGGGCTTTATCCGGCAGGTAATCGGCTGGAGGGAATTTGTTCGGTTTGTGTACCGTGAGCGCGGCGTAAAACAACGCACCGGGAACTTCTTCAGTCATACACGACGCATCCCGGAATCCCTCTACTCGGGAACAACCGGCATACCACCCGTCGATGATGCCATCCACAGGACACTGGAAACCGGATATACACACCACATCGAACGTTTGATGGTGCTTGGGAACTTCATGGTATTGTGCGAGTTCGACCCGGACGAAGTTTACCGCTGGTTCATGGAGTTGTACATTGACGCATACGATTGGGTAATGGTTCCGAACGTTTACGGAATGAGCCAGTTCGCTGATGGAGGATTGATGAGTACCAAGCCCTACATTTCCGGATCGAATTACCTGCTCAAAATGAGCGACTACACCAAAGGTGACTGGTGTGAAATATGGGATGCCTTGTATTGGCGCTTCATCCACAAGCATCGGACTTTTTTCCTGCGGAATCCCAGAATGAGCATGATGGTGAGGCAGGTCGAAAAAATGGAGCCCAAACGCTTTGAACACCTGATGCAGACCGCAGAAGATTTTTTAGCACAGCTCGACAAACAGACTCATGAGAAAACCCTGGAACAGGCCTGAGCTGCCGGTTTACAGTGTGGCTTCGGGAGGTGATGATTGCCCGAACATGAACATCTGTACGTATGTTTCCGCTGTATCGATGAAACCCAAGCGATACATGGTGGCCTTTTACAAAGGAACACGAACACTCGAACTGGTTCAAAAAGATCCTCGGTTCGTGCTGCAGTTGTTGCACGAAGAACAATATGCATGCGTCAGGTTGCTCGGACAACAAAGTGGTAAAACCGTTCAAAAACTGAGCAGGCTACGGGAACCAGTCTCACATTACGCAGGTTTCAGCTGCATGAACAGGGCCCTGGCCTGGATTGCCTGCGAAGCGATTGAATGGATGGATGCCGGGGATCATTGGATGGCGCTGTGTGAAGTGGTGTCGTTCAAAAACCTGAGGGGGGGAGCCGTACTTACGACGGAAACCCTAAGACAAAAAGGCATCATACGGGCCTGAGTCTATTTGTCAATCCAGCGTAAAAGTGGTGCGAATCACATCCTGATGGCTGATTACCCGTGATTTCATGGATTGAAGGCTAAACAAATGCCGGGAATATGTGTTTTCGATTGTATTCTACCCTAACCATACAACTCAATGAACAAAAACAAACTCTTTTCGTTCCTGGCCCTCTGGCTGGGAATCAGCGGAATCGGCCAGGCACAAACAGCCGATCTGCAGGTCATTCACAACTGCGCCGATCCGGCAGCCGCCACCGTCGACGTTTATGTTAACGGCAATCTGGCACTGGACAACTTCGCATTCCGGACCGCAACGCCCTTTCTGAATTTACCGGCCGGTGTGACACTTGACCTGGGAATTGCTCCGGGAAGCAGCACCTCTGTTTCCGACACCCTGGTGAACATCCCAGTCGTGCTCGACTCCGGCGAACGCTACATCGCAGTGGCGAGTGGCGTGCTTGACCCTGCAGCCTTCGCACCCAATCCCGATGCAGTGGGAACAGGATTCCAACTGCTCATCACCGGTGGGGTACGCACCTCATCCCTGAATGCAGGAGAAGTCGATTTCAAAGTGCTTCACGGAGCTACCGATGCACCCACGGTCGATGTGATTGCACAAGGTGTAGCCACCCTGGTCGATGATGCACCCTACACGGCCATCACTCCCTACATTTCTGTTCCCGCAGGGGCCTATGTGCTGGATGTAACCCCAGGCAACAACAACGCTGTCATAGTTGCATCTTACGTTGCCGATCTGACCTCGCTTGCCGATAGTGCAGCGTTTGTTTTCGCCTCCGGATTCCTGGACCCCTCACTCAACAACGGTGGTGAAGCTTTCGGCTTGTATGCCGCTTTACCCGGTGGAGCAGTAATTGCGTTACCGCAAGTCGGCAATGCCCGTCTTCAAATCATCCACAACTGTGCTGATCCTGCCGCTGCGTTGGTCGATATTTATGTGAATGGAGCGCTCTTGCTTGATGATTTCGGATTCCGTGAAGCCACTCCATTCGTTGATGTACCATCGGCGGTGACCCTCAACATCGGTATCGCACCCGACACCAGTACATCTGCAGCAAGTTCAATCGCTACCATTCCGGTGGTTCTG
>JBJTJB010000614.1:0-1843 GCA_046095245.1 Bacteroidota bacterium
ATGTGGAATTGCGAGGAGGCGCGCTGGATGTGGCCGTGTTGGTCCAGTCGATGTTATTGTTGTCGGTATCGGTTTCTCCTCCTCCGTTACGAACCATTGCTTGTGTGGAAGTAGGAGCAGTTTTAACCGTTCCTTCGGCGCAGTTAGCTGTTCCCCATGAGAGTTTATCTATAACCGTACTGGCAACCAGTGCCGAGCAAGCCACGTTAGTAATGCTTATATTGAACAATCCGACCTTACCCGAGGTTGCGCTCATACTGAATCCTGTAGTCGGTGTGGCGAAATCAGCAGCAAGGGGAAGTGCCGTTCCTGCGGTTCCTGTTGCTCCACACTCGATCAGCAGGTACTTCTTCGCACCCACAGTGGTTCCGGCAGGGAAGGTGAAAACATAGCTCGCTGAACTGCCGTAGTTGCCGGTACCGGAACCATAGGCGATGGACCATCCACCGATGTTGATGGGAGCGCAGCTGCTGTTGTACAATTCCACATAATCCCTCAGGTAACTTCCGGTTGATCCGCCACCGCCACCGTAAACCTGGCTGATGCGCATACCACCGCCCAGTGTGCTCAGGTTAGCTCCTGTGATGTTGGCCGTATAGGATCCGCTTTGGGTGTAGGCCTGGCCGTTTGTACTCCAGGTATAGGAATCGCAAGCAGAAACAGAACTGATGTTATTGGTTGAGGGAATGATGGTCAACGCAAGAACATTGGTATGACATCCGCTTACACTACTATAATTACCACTTGCGGTGTAAACAGAGCCATTCATTGACCATGTATAGGAATCGCAAGCGGAAGCACTAGTTGTTGAGCTGGTGGATGGGGTAATGGTCAGGGACAGATTTTCGGTATGGCAACCGGTTACACTGCTGTAGGTGCCGCTCTGTGTGTAAGTAACTCCATTAACCGCCCAGGTATAACTATTACATGCCGAAGCGGAATTGGAATTACTTGTGGAAGCCGTGATACTCAGGTTTAGTATCTCCGTTTGACAACCGACCAATGCAGAGTACGCACCGCTTTGACTGTAGGTTGTTCCGTTAACAGACCATGTATAGCTATCGCAAGAAGCAACTGATGTCGAATTGCTTGATGAAGCAACAATAGTAAGGTTGAGAATGTCGGTGTTGCATGCGTTGACATAACTATAGGTACCGCTTTGTGTATAAGTCTGTCCGTTGACACTCCAGGTATAACTACCACAGGCCGTGGCCGTGGTGGTGTTGCTGGTTGAGGGGGTTATGGTCAGATTGAGCACATCGGTGTTGCAGCCTGTTACAACTGTATAGCTACCGCTTTGCGTATAGGTTTCAGCGTTCAGACTCCAGGTGTAGCTATCACAGGAAGATGCGTTGGTGACAATGGTTGCGGCAGAACCGGTGATTGTCAGGTTGAGAATTTGGGTTGCACAACCGTTCACATGCGTATACGCACCGCTTTGGGTGTAGGTTTGACCTGTCACATTCCATGTGTAGGTGTCGCACGAAGTTGCTGTGGTAGCATTCGAGGTCGAAACCGAAATTGTAAGTGCGAGGATTTCGGTGTGACAGCCGCTTACGCTGCTGTAGGTGCCACTTTGCGTGTAGGTATTTCCGTTGACCGACCAGGTATAGGTATCACAGGCGGAAGCGGTAGTCGTATTGGTAGTAGACGGGCTTATCGTTAGTGATAGCTCTTCTGTAGCACAACCGATTGTGGCCGTATAGGTGCCACTTTGCGTGTAGCTAACTCCATTGACCGACCAGGTGTAATTATCGCAGGCAGATGCTGCTGTTGAATTGCTGGTTGCGGGTGTTACTGTCAAGTTAAGAATTTCGGTATGGCATGAAGGCGCAGGGTCAAC
>JBJTJB010000615.1:0-3858 GCA_046095245.1 Bacteroidota bacterium
TCTTTGGGGTGAAAGAGAACAAAAAAGGCCTCCCGAATCCGGGAGGCCTTGGGTTTGCCGGTTGAATGTCAGATTATCGGCGGAGAACGGAGAGTTTCTCGGTCAGGATGCCTTTCTCAGTGCTGAGGCGGTAGAGGTATATACCCTCCGACAAGCTCGTTGTATTAAAGCGGACCTGGTAGTTGAAATCGGCCTCCGCCTGACGGTTGAAGAGTTCCGCAACGCGGGCTCCGTTCAGGTCCAGGATTTCAAGCACAACAGGTGAGTCGTATCCGTTCAGGCTGAAGCTGAATACCGTGTGGTCGATACCCGGATTCGGATAAGCTTCGAGCTGGATGTGGCCTTCTTGCGCCAGGAAACGGCTCGTGGTTGTGCTGCTTGCCGTATCGAGCGGATTGCTTGGGAAGAATCCTCCGAAGTAACGGCACTCATCAAATCCTTCGTTGAAAGCACTTACTGCCTGGTTGATGGCAGACAAGCTGGGTACAGGAGCCGTCAGTGTTGGATCATTGCCCAATACACGGTTGGCCAGGGCAAAGAGGTCGCCCACGGTGTTGGCGGCACCGAGGTAGGCAATTACGGCGTCCGGTATCACACGCACGATTTCTGTCCCGGCTACAGGTGTCGATAAAGGGTTGTTACAACCGCTACCATTGGCCTCAAGCGTCACCAGATATGGGTCGGAGATGGGAAGGCTGGCCAGAGAAGATCCCGGCACGCGCAGGTTGAGTCCCAGGGTGATGGTTTGTGCCAGCAGTACGTTTCGGTACTGTCCGTTGCCTTTTGTAGCAATACCATCACTCATTTCGCAGGTGTTCAATCCGATGATTGCGGCAGACGGACCACCGCCGGGCAGGCGACGGTAAATGCAACCTGAGCTTACATCATTTAATGTGAGAGTAAGCGTGTTGGCTCCGCTTCCCAACACGAGATCACCGTGGGGTGCACTCAGCTGGGCTGTGAGCAAGGCGGTCGTGTTTCCACCCGTACAGTTGTTTCCACCGGCATTTCCATAGTAACCCTGTGTATAGCTGCAGTACACCGGTGGAATCGATTCAAAGCTGACATCGCAGGTGCTGCTGCAGCTTACACCATTCGCCGTATTGGTGATGGTCAGCGTAAAGGTGGCCAATCCGATACCGGCGGTGTATTCGATGCTTGCCGTACCCTGTCCTCCGGTAATACTCCAGCCTGTTCCACTTACCGACCAGGAATAGGTCGTTGTTCCGTAGGTGTTTCCTGGTGTTGCCGTTAGGATATTACCGGTCGAGAATGCGACAGGTAGCGGGGATGGTGCAATCAGCGTACACGTCGGATTCGGAATCACGGTGATGGTGACGGTGCAAGTTCCGGTGTTGTTGCACAGGTCGGTAGCCGAGCAGGAAACGGTACTGACTCCTACAGGGAACGTTTGCGGTACAGCACCACCGTTATAGGTGCATGAAACCTGCAGCTGTCCGTCGCAGTTGTCGGTAGCCGATGGGCTTAGGCTTACTGTACTTCCCTCGCAAACCGTGATGTCGCCTCCCTGATTGCAGGTCACAACCGGAGCAGTGAGGTCTTCTTTCCAGGTAACGGTAACAGATTTCGGCGTGGCTGCGTTTCCGCAGAGATCACTTGCTGTGAAGGTGCGTGTACGGCTTCGCTCACACCCGCTGGCAGGTCCATTGAGGTCGTTCGCGGAGGCCTGCAAGTTCTGGTCGCAGTTGTCGCTTACTCCGGCTGTTCCCAAAGCTGCGTTTATTGTTGCTGGTGATGGGTTGCATCCGAGGTTCGTATTGATACCTGTCGGTGTGATGACTGGTGCAGTGAGGTCTTCTCTCCAGTTGACCGTGCGGCTGACCGCTTGTGCCTGGTTGCCGCAGGAATCTGCAGCGGTCCAGGTGCGTGTCTTGAAGCGAGCGCAGGCAGGTCCACCATCTACATCCGAGTGGCTGAGCGTTACGGGTCCACATACATCAACAACACTGGCTGTGCCCAATGAGGCTTCGATTTCTGAAGCGGTAGGGTTGCATTGTTCGAGCAGCGGTGCGGGGTCGAGTGTGATGGAAGGTACACCGAGGTCGGCTTTCCATTTCACCGAGCGGGTGCAGGATACGGCGTCGTTGGTGCAGGCGTCTTTGGCGCTGAAGGTTCTCGTGATCCGACGGAAGCATCCTTCAAAAATCACCGGACCGTCCGTGATGACTACTTGTACAGATGCATCGCAGTTATCGGTAGCCGTGGCCTGTCCGAGTGCTGTTTCGATGTCGGATGCTGAAGCATTGCAGCCCAGGTATACCTCCGATCCACATCCACCTGCATAGGTGATGACCGGTCCGATGGTATCTACTTTATAGGTGAATACCTGAATCCAATCTGTGGAGTTATCACAAGCGTCTTTAGCACGATAGGTCCTTGTCAATGTACGGTTGCACGTACCGGCAACCACATCCCCTTCGTGTGATACAGTCACTGACGAGCAGGCATCGGTTCCGGTAACGAGCGTTGTATTCGGAGCCGGGATGATCGGATTACAACCCAGGTTCTGGTTTGCTGGTCCTGTAATACTCGGAGGCGTGGTGTCGTTTACAGTGATGATTTGCGTGCAGGTAGCCACGTTGTTGCAGCTATCACTCGCCGTGTAGGTACGGGTAAGTGAACCGCCGCAGGGATTGCTCAACGGCGAATCGCTGAACGAAATGGATTTAAGTCCGCTGTAATTGTCGCTGGCACTTCCGCCCTGCGCAATGAAGGAAGCGAAGCTTGAGGCTCCCGCCGGAATTTCATCAACGCAATGTACTGTCACTGCCGGAGGACAGGTGATGGCTGGGGGAGTGATGTCCGCTTGTCCGTGAACGCAAACCGTATCCTGTGCGATGCACATGGTGTAGTCGGGGTTCGTCACTTTCAGGACATAGCAACCCGCAGCGTCAACAGTGTGATTTGCTGTGTTGCCTCCCGACACAATGTTACCTCCGCTTCCGGGTACAACCTGCCATTCGTAAAGGGCTCCGGCCGTCGTTGAGCTTCCGTCAAGTTGAACTGAAGTGATGTTGCAACGCAATTTCTTGTCGCTGCCTGCATTGGCATTCGCTTCGCGCTTGATGCCGAAAAGATAAGGGCCTGCAAAATCCTTCAGCTCGGCAGTGAATGAACCGGATGACCGGGTTTTTACGAGCAATGAGCCCAGGATGTTTTTGCAGGGGCCATTGATCATCAAAGAGTCCGGCAAGTCGAGTCCGAACTTGGTGAAATCGATGGCGATCTCGACCAATTGCAGGGGCTGGATGTTGTCAACATCCGCGGCATTTTGTGCAGTCAGGTTACCCCAGGGTGCTCCAAGCGGACTTGTGGTGTTGTTCGTAGTGGAGATAATCAGACAATTGTTTATCGGGTTCAAGTAGGGAATGATTTCCGCATACCCGTAAGGGGCTGCATTCGTTCCGCTGTAGAATGCACCGGTGAACTCGTACAAGGGCGTATGGGTACCATTGGGATTGTTTCCGGTGTTATACTGTGACAGTGTCATTCCCTGCCCATCGACATTGTTCGGGTTGATCCAGATCCAGACAGATGCGCAAGGGTCTGTTCCACCATTGGAATAATCTACGGAGACCAAGAGGTCGCCGGGTTGTGATAAAAGAAGCTGGCCTCCCAGGTAAGCGAATTTCGTGGCAGTATGGCCGCCATCGTTACCGGTATTGATCATCGATCCGCCGGATACTTCGGGGTCGGTACGGAAGATTTCAAAGTCGACATGTGAGTCACCGTTGGTATTCCGTGTGGTTGCGAAGGCATAGCCATAGAGGTCGCCGGGAGTGAGATTGGGTGCAGTGCCATCCAGAATCCGACGGACGTGTCCGCCTACATCAATGA
>JBJTJB010000616.1:0-3066 GCA_046095245.1 Bacteroidota bacterium
CTTATGTACTGAACACCCGTTCAGGCAATAAGGAGCGTATTTCCCGTCTTTTCCAGATGCACGCCAACAAACAGAACCAGATTCCGGAAATCGGAGCAGGTGATATTGGCGCAGCAGTTGGATTTAAAGACATCAAAACCGGTGATACACTGTGTGCTGAAAATGCACCGATCGTATTGGAAGCAATGCAGTTCCCTGAGCCTGTAATCGGTTTGGCCATTGAGCCCAAGACTCAGGCCGATATGGATAAAATGGGTGTTGCCTTAGGAAAGCTTTCTGAGGAAGATCCTACCTTCCGTGTGAAATCAGACGAAGACAGCGGCCAGACCATCATCAGCGGAATGGGTGAGTTGCACCTTGAAATCATCGTTGACCGTATGAGGCGCGAGTTCAAGGTGGAAGTTAACCAGGGTGCTCCCCAGGTTAACTACAAAGAAGCGATTACAGGTAGCTACGAGCACCGTGAGGTTTACAAGAAGCAGACGGGTGGTCGTGGTAAGTTTGCCGACATCAAGTTTGTTGTTTCTCCTATTGATAGTGATTTCGAGGTGAATGATAAGAATGCCGGATTGCAGTTCGTGAATGAAATCACCGGCGGTAACATTCCCCGTGAATTCATTCCTGCAGTCGAAAAAGGATTCCGTTCTGCCATGGTTAACGGTGTATTGGCCGGCTATCAGGTTCAAGGAATGAAGGTTCGGTTGATTGACGGAAGCTATCACAACGTTGACTCCGATTCACTCTCTTTCGAAATCTGCGCCCGCTCAGCTTTCCGTGAAGCGTTGCCGAAAGCGAAGCCTATTCTTCTCGAGCCGATCATGAAGCTCGAAGTGATCACGCCCGAGCAAAACATGGGTGATGTAGTGGGTGACTTGAACCGTCGCCGTGGACAAATGGAAGGTATGGATTCCCGTGCCGGTGCACAGGTTGTGAAAGCCAAAGTTCCCCTGTCCGAAATGTTCGGTTATGTTACCGCTCTCCGTACCATCACATCCGGCCGTGCATCTTCCACCATGGAATTCTCCCACTATGCAGAAGCACCGCGAAACATAGCGGAAGAGGTGATTGCCAAGGCCAAAGGAAAAGCAGCAGCAGAGAAAGCCTAATCCATCCGAATACCGAAACACATTATCGTTCTTATATCATGAGCCAGCGAATCCGAATCAAGTTGAAGTCATACGACTACAACCTTGTAGACAAATCAGCAGAGAAAATAGTCAAGACGGTGAAGCCTACGGGTGCCGTTGTCAGCGGACCAATTCCTCTGCCTACCGAGAAGAAGATTTACACCGTACTGCGTTCGCCTCACGTGAACAAAAAGGCGCGCGAGCAGTTCCAGCTTTGCTCATACAAGCGGTTACTCGACATCTACAGCTCCACTGCAAAAACAGTTGATGCGTTGATGAAACTCGAATTGCCCAGCGGAGTCGAGGTCGAGATTAAAGTATAGTGCCCCAATGAGTGCCTGCTGAGAAAGCGTTCAAAGCAGAAACGTTCTTTACATCATTATCCGAATTAACAGGTCGCTGTCAGATTAGAGACAGTTCCCTCATTCATAACAAGACCAAAACAACTAATCCTTAGTTAAGATGGCAAGCATCATCGGAAAAAAAGTCGGTATGACCAGCATCTTCGATGCAGACGGGAACAACATCCCCTGCACCGTAGTTGAAGCCGGCCCCTGCGTAGTTACTCAGGTGAAGACGGTCGATAATGACGGTTACTCCGCCGTTCAACTCGCTTTTGGCGACAAGAAGGAGAAAAATACGACCCAGGCAATGCTTGGGCATTTCAAGAAAGCCAACACCACGCCCAAGCGTACGGTGATGGAATTCCGTGACATTGACATGGAATTCAACACCGGCGATATCGTGAAGTGCGATATTTTTCAGGATGGCGACTTCTGTGAGGTGGTTGGTACATCCAAGGGTAAAGGTTTCCAGGGTGTTGTAAAGCGCCACAATTTCAGCGGTGTCGGTGCACAAACGCACGGACAGCACGATCGTCAGCGCGCACCTGGTTCGCTTGGCGCATCTTCATGGCCATCCCGTGTAATGAAAGGGATGCGCATGGCCGGTCACAAAGGAGTTGATCGTGTCAAGGTTCAGAATCTTCAGGTAGTAAAAGTGTTGCCCGAGCAGAATCTTCTCCTCATCAAAGGAGCGATTCCCGGCCACAAAGGATCTTACGTAACGGTATCGAAATAACCATGGAACTATCGGTATATAACCTCTCCGGAAAGGAGACCGGCCGCAAGGCTCGCCTCAACGACCAGATCTTCGGAATTGATCCGAATGACCATGCCATCTACCTCGATGTCAAGCAGTTTCTTGCTAACAAGCGTCAAGGAACACACAAAGCCAAGGAGCGCAACGAAGTATCGGGAACGACCAAAAAGCTTAAGCGTCAAAAAGGCACGGGCGGCGCCCGTGCAGGATCTATGAAGAGCCCGGTTTTTGTGGGTGGTGGTCGGATATTCGGTCCACGTCCTCGGGATTACTCCTTCAGCCTGAACAAAAAATTAAAGCGTCTGGCCAGGATTTCAGCCCTTTCTCACAAGGCGAAAGCAAATACGATTACGGTTCTTGAAGATTTCAGCTTCGATCAGCCACGCACCAAATTGATGGTTGATCTTGTCCGTAGCCTTCAGCTGTCGGATAAAAAAACCTTAGTCATTGTGCCTCAAACGAATAAAAACGTATATTTGTCGTCCCGAAATTTGGAGCGCAGCAAGGTCGTAACAGCCTCAGATTTAAATACTTACGACATCGTAAACGCTCAGAATATCGTAGTTACCGAGGGGTCGCTGCCGGTTATCGAAAGCACTCTCTTAAAATAACCCACAGGAGAGGACCTGGTCCTTCTTCTGTAAATCATCACCCGCAAGGGACAAAACAACTAAGTGCATAGGCACGATAAACCTATAGAGTAAAAATGGATATCCTGAAGAAACCGGTAGTCACCGAAAAGATGAACCGGATCACCGAAAAGCAGCCGCGCTACGGTTTTATCGTAGACAAGCGGTCCAACAAGCTTGAAATCAAGAAAGCTGTTGAAGCCATGTAC
>JBJTJB010000617.1:0-2935 GCA_046095245.1 Bacteroidota bacterium
AGGGAAGCTTCGAAGGTGGGTCGCATGAAGAAGAAACGGAGGACTGAACCGAATCAGGCTTCAGCCTGCTTTTCGGAGGAGCGTTTACGCCTCCACCAAACCAGACCGGCAACTCCGGCCATCACGTACGGTACCGACATAAGGTAAAGGATTCCGGTGTTTAATCCTGTTCCCCGGACTTCACCAGCCTCCATGTTGGACTCTGCCACACGCCTGCACATGGAGCATTGGGCATTCACAATAGGCGCAGCAAGCGTCATATCACAAAACAGAGAGAACAACCGCAGGGACTTCATTTTATAGGTGTTTGTTCAAATGTACGCATGAACACATCAAAAACCGCATCTGTCAATGCGTGTAGTGGGGCGAAATCATCAAGTAAACCACAACACCGGTAACAGTCACATACAGCCAGATGGGGAAGGTCCACCGGGCGATTTTCCGGTGCTGTTCTACCCGATTGTTGAGACCATACCAGAAGGTGAGTAAAACGAGCGGAAGAACCACCGCGGCCAGGATGATGTGTGAAACAAGTAAGGTGATGTACAGGGGCCGCAGGGGATTATCGGGCGGAAAACGTGTTTCATCGCTCATCCAGTGATAGAGCACGTAGGAAATCAGGAACAGGGAGGAAAGCAGGAAGGTTGTCAGGTTCAATCGTCGGTGCAGGCTCACATTTTTACGGCGAATAGCCCGATAAGAACAAACCAATAGTACAGAACAGGTCAGGTTGATCAATGCATTAAAGCGCGGAAGCCAGGCAGCAAATGCCGGCATGGTTTCAGGCCGAGGTAAAATTTTACTGTCGAGCACCAGGACCAACATGAACACGAGCAGCGACAATCCGAGTACTAGCCGGAAAATGGTTTTTTCCTTCAGGGTATTGAACATGGTTACCGCGCGAAATTAAATCGGTGATTACGATGACTGGCTATAGGCATGGCGAAGCGCCGCGATGTCCTCAATGAGTTTTTTGACCTCGAAATGATCGGTTCCGTCGTAGATGCCCCGGATTCGCCCCTCTTTATCGATGAGCAGGAAACTCTCACTGTGCAGAAAGGCCTCTCCCCCACCCTGGCCTTCCATGGCGTTGAGGAAATAACTGTCGCGGGCAAGTTGGTAAATGGAATCCTTGGATCCGGTGAGAAAATACCAAAGTCCTGAACGGGCCTTGTGCTTCTCAGCGTATTGCTTCAGGCGCGCGGGTGTATCGTTTTGCGGATCAACAGTGAACGAAAGCAGAACCACATCACCCCCGTCACCGCAGGTTGTCTGGACCCGCATAAGCTGATTCGACATTTTAGGACAGATGGTGGTGCAGGTAGAAAAAAAGAAATCGACTACGGAGATCTTTCCGCGGGCAATTTCCTGTGTAACCACTGCACTGTCCTGACTCAACAGGGAGAAATTCCCGACCGTGTGGTAAACGGTATCGACTTTGGTGACTCCGTTAACGGTGGTCACAACCGGTTCGCGCGGACCAAAAATCGGCAAAGGATCGTAAGCGTTTTGGCCGGTCTGTAAAACCAGATAAGCCACCGCCGGTACGATGAGGATGAGGGATAAGAGAAGGATTTTCTTCACCGGAGGATCAGAACAGGTGATCCCAGAGGTTTAGGAAGCTACCTTCAGCCAATGCCATACCGATCAGGTATACGATCAGGACGAAGGGTAATACAATCGTGTATGCAAAACTCAGCTTCTCATGCTTCAAGTGCATGAAGAATGCAACAATGAAGTAAGCCTTTACAATGGTCAGCACGATGAATGTGACCATCAAAATGTCTTTGGCAATCGGAGCAAAGGCGATAGCGACTTCGAATATGGTAATGAACAACAGGATCCAGAACGTCTTCCAGATGACCGCACGGTTCTTGGGGTCGTAGTGTTCTTCTACAAACTGATTGTGGATGTCGCCAGTGTAATATCCGTGGGGTTTATCGTGCTGATGTGCCATGATGGGCTGTACTGCTTTTGTTTAGACAAGATAGAAGAAAGTGAATACGAACACCCAAACCAGGTCAACGAAGTGCCAGTACAAACCGGTCTTCTCGATGTGTTCGTAGTGACCTCGGCGTGAGTAAACCCCCGCCAACACATTCAGGAATATGATGATGTTGATCATCACCCCGGAAAACACGTGGAATCCGTGGAATCCGGTGATAAAGAAGAAGAAGTCGGCAAACAGCGGGTGTCCATACTCATTGTGCACCAGGTTGGCACCGTGAATGTGTTCTGCCTTGGCCTTTATCCCTTCAATAGCGGCTTTATCTGTAATCAATTCGTGATCAGGTGAAACCAGGGAGCCGGCCGGAGGATTGGAGGCATGCAATTCATACGCGTTTGAAGCATCACGGTAAACGGCACCATCAGGCATAAGGTATGCTCCGACCTCGGTACCATGAATGAAGTGATACCATTCCCAAGCCTGTGAACCCAGGAACATGAATCCACCGATGATGGTTAGAAACAACCATACAGCAACGCCCTTGTTGTCGCGCCTATGTCCGGCATCCACGGCAAGTACCATGGTCACCGAACTCATGATCAGGATGAAGGTCATTAAACCCACATAGGCCAATGGAAGGTGGCCCTCAACGAAAGGGAAGTGGGTAAATACGTCATTCGCTTTGGGCCATATTTCGGCAAAGCGATGACGCATTGTGCCATATGCGATGATCAGCGTTGAGAATGTGAACGCATCGGAAACCAGGAAAAACCACATCATCATTTTTCCCCAACTGACATTGAAGGGGGATTTTCCTCCACTCCACATGGTTTTGGATGGGGTCTCCTGGGTCAGAGTAGCTTCTGCAGCCATAAATCGTAAAGGTTGGTAGGCGGTTATCGGTAGACGGCCAAAAATACAAATAAATACATCCACAGACCGTCCAGAAAATGCCAGTATGTGGCACAAAGTTTCAGCCCTTCGAGG
>JBJTJB010000618.1:0-12557 GCA_046095245.1 Bacteroidota bacterium
CGTAGGTGTGTTGGGTGCAGGGCACCTCGGAAAGATTCATTTGCAGCAATTGCTCAGCCTGAACGAGGTGTATCGCGTTGTCGGATTTTACGATTCTGATCCCGAAAGGTGCCAACAGGTTAGCGATGAGACCGGTGTTCGTCCGATTCAATCTGCAGATGAACTGATCGGACTATCGGATGTAGTCGATATCGTCACACCGACACTTTCACACTTCGAACTCGCCCAAAAAGCGATCCGTCAATCGAAACATGTTTTCATCGAGAAGCCCCTCACCCATTCTGTACAGGAGGCAAAGGATCTGATCCGCCTGGTCCAGGAAGCCGATGTGAAGGCTCAGGTGGGACATGTTGAACGCTTCAATCCGGCATTCAAGTCGGCATTACCCTACCTGCATCAGCCGATGTTCATTGAAACCCATCGGCTTGCCCAGTTCAACCCGAGGGGTACAGACGTTTCAGTCGTTCTAGACCTGATGATCCATGACATCGATATTGTCTTGAGCGTTGTGCGGTCCAGCGTCAAGAAAATCAGTACAAGCGGTGTTGCTGTTGTTAGTGACACACCAGACATTGCCAATGCGCGAATCGAGTTCGACAACGGATGTGTTGCAAACCTGACGGCAAGCCGCATTTCGCTGAAGAACATGCGTAAGTCGCGCTTTTTTCAAAAAGACGCCTATATCGCTGTCGATTTTTTGAAGAAAAAAACAGAAGTGGTTCGGCTCAAAGAGGTTGAAGGAACGCCCGATCCGCTGGCTGTATTGATAGAACCAGGCGAGGGCAAGCCCGTAAAGCAAATCTATTTTGAAAACCCTGTCATTGACGAAACCAACGCAATCCGCGAGGAACTTGCTGCATTCGCAAATTGTATTCTAGGTGATTTAGAACCGGCCGTACCGATTACGGATGGGTACGAAGCCTTGCATGTTGCCCATCAGATTGCGGAAAAACTTAAGCACCTCAAGGCCCTCGCCTGATCCTGGTTCAGCTTCATGAAGACCTTACTCATTCGGTTCAGCATCCTGTTTTCATGCATCCAGTCGCTAAGTTCCTGCGATCTGATCAATCCAGCAGAACCTGTACCGGCCTACATTACCATCCGCGATGCAGGCGTATTCACCAACTATTTACAGCAGGGCACATCGTCCTCCCGCATCACGGACATCTGGGTGTATGCTGACGGTGCTTACCTCGGCACTTTCCAGCTGCCGGCACGCATCCCTGTGCTGTTGGAAGGCAAACACCAGATCACATTCGGTGCCGGAATCATGGCCAACGGAATCGCCAGCACACGCGAGGCCTATCCGCTTTACAAGTTCATCGACTCAACCCTCACACTGGCGCCCGGACAAATCACAGCCATCGACAGCCTGACCTTTGGATATTTCCAAGGACTTAGTCCGATTTGGTACGAGGATCTGGAGAGCGACACCAGTGGAAGCGGAATAAGTATCGATACCACAGTCAATAGTCAGGGGAATATACTGCCCGACTCACTGATTGTTTTTGAAGGCAAGCGCTCACTCAAAATGGAAGTCAACACCGTACGGCCGGTCATAGAGTGCACATCACTTCCGGATGCCGGATTCATCCTGCCAACCGGTAAGGATGTATACCTCGAACTGGACTATACCTGCACGCAGGAATTTCAGCTCGGGCTCATCGCCAAGACCTTTTCCGGCGAACGCGCTATTCCGGTCATCCGGTTTAATCCCAAACCGAACTGGAACAAGATTTACGTACGCCTTGGGCCCTACGTTAATGCCAACGGAGATGCCTTTAAATTCCAGGTTTACATACGAATGGATCTGGCCGCAGGGGCGAGTACCGGCACAGCCTACCTCGATAACATCAAGCTGATTTCCAACTGATGAACCGGCCGCGTCAAATTGCGCTCTACGTCATTGCCGATCTGCTATCGGCCATGGGCGCGTGGGCTGCGTTTTATGCGTACCGTAAGTCGGTCATAGAAGCCGCGTTGTTCGGTAACGATTTACCCTTCGAGCCCGATAAGAATTTCTACATCGGTATCACCGCACTTCCACTTGCCTGGGTGATTCTCTACGCTCTGACCGGAACCTACAACGATATCTTCAGAAAATCCAGGCTGAAAGAATTCGGGCAGACCCTGTATTTATCGGTGATTGGTGTCGTAGTGATTTTTTTCAGTCTTCTGCTCGACGATGTAATCGTATCGTACAAGAGCTATTATTCTGCATTCGCCGTTTTGCTTTCCCTTCACTTCGGGTTCACGGCCGGTTCCCGTTTCATCCTGACCCCGATCACGGCACGACAAATCAAAAGCCGGAAAATGGGTTTCCCAACCCTGATTATCGGCAGCAATCAACGTGCTTTGAATTTGTTTCAGGAACTAGAGAGTGAGCGCTACAGCCAGGGATATGCCTTTAAAGGCTACATCCACATCGACAATGGCAACGGCACTTACTTTGGTAATTTGCTGCCTCACCTGGGCGGATTGGAGGCGCTCTCCGATGCCATCGACCGGTTCCGTATCGAGGAGGTCATCATCGCCATCGAGTCCTCAGAACACGATTCACTCGGGCGAATTGTGAACGAATTGGAAGACCGTGACCTGATCATCAAAATCATTCCCGACATGTACGACATCCTGTCCGGGAGCGTCAAGATGACCTCGATTTTCGGATCCCCGCTCATCATCATCAATCCGTCGTTGATGCCCGTTTGGCAGCAATCACTCAAGCGGATTCTCGACATACTGGTCTCGCTTTTTTTCCTGATCCTGCTGAGCCCGGTTTATCTGACAACTGCACTCATCATCAAGTTCTCGTCCAAGGGACCTGTCTTTTTTTCTCAGGAGCGCATCGGACTGCATGGAAACCCCTTTACGATTTACAAATTCAGATCGATGTTTGTCGGTGCCGAAAAAGGGACTCCGATGCTATCGAGCAACAACGACAGCCGCATCACCCCTTTCGGAAAATTCATGCGGGGAATTCGCCTCGATGAAATCCCTCAGTTCTACAATGTGTTGTTAGGCGATATGTCGCTTGTTGGACCACGGCCTGAGCGCCAGTTTTTCATTGACCAGATCATGCGCAGTGCGCCACATTACAGGCACCTGCACAAGGTCCGCCCGGGAATCACCAGTTGGGGTCAAGTCAAGTACGGCTACGCAGAAAATGTGGAGCAAATGATCCAGCGTCTCAAGTACGACATCATTTATATTGAGAACATGTCGTTGGCCCTCGACTTCAAAATCCTCTTTTACACCGTCAGGACTGTTTTACAACGTAGCGGGAAATAAGATCATGTGCGGGTTTCGAACACCCTGAAAGGTGTTCCCGTTTGACCAAAAACCTCTGCAACATGTCGTTCCTGCGTATCGGTCAGAAATATCTGTCCGAACTCACGGGCAGAGACCCATTGCATCAGTCGTTCAACCCGTTGCGGATCCAGCTTATCGAAAATATCATCGAGCAAGAGAATCGGAGTGGCCTTCAGTGATTCGGACATCAATCTGAATTGCGCCAGCTTCAACGCAAGCACGAAGGTTTTTTGCTGACCCTGTGAACCTACCCTACGCAGTGGCAACTGGTTGAGTGAAAAAACCAGATCATCCTTGTGCGTACCCGATCCGGTATACTGAAGAGACAGGTCACGCTGCATGTTTTTTTCGAGCTGAACAGAAAAATCCTCTTCTCTCAAGGTGCTTTTATACTGCAAACCGACTTCCTCTGCCTTTCCGGAAATGAACGCGTATGCTTCAGCAAATACAGCCGCAAAACGCAGTACAAACGCCTCCCGGGCTTGAAAAACCCGCTTAGCATACATCACCAACTGCTCATCCCAAATCTGCCAAAGCGATGCATCCGCATGACTACCTGATGCTACTTGTTTCAGGAGTGCGTTTCGCTGCATCAAAACCTTGTTATAAGCCATCAGATCATCCAGGTAGTTCTGATCCATTTGGCAGATGATGCTATCCATCATGCGCCTTCGCTCTTCGCTTCCACCGGTCACCAATTCCTGGTCGACAGGAGCCTCCATCACGAGCGGTAATCGGCCTATGTGGTCACGCAGGCGCGGAACGTCCTTTTGGTTAAAACGGATGGTCTTTTTTTGTCCCGTTTTAACACTAACCAACACCTCGTCTGACTTACCATCGCGAAGAAAGGCACCGGAAACAGAAAAGAACTGCTCCCCATGTTGCATCGCATGCGAATCGCCACCTCCGAAATAACTTTTACAGAGGCATAGGTAATGGATCGCATCCAGCACATTGGTCTTACCGCTCCCATTGGGCCCTACCAGGGCATTTACACCCGGGCCGAATTGAAACTCGGCCTGAGCATAATTCCTGAATTGAAACAAGGTTAAGCGATCGAGCTGCACCGCGTAAAATTAGGGGGTTCGTGGGCAGAGTCCCTACTTTTGAAGAAAGGTTATACCAGCCATTCACTGGATAGCGTTTCTGTTTGATGCACAAAAACCACAGATCAACTCAATCCTGCTTACTATGCGTAACACCCTAATCATTTCCTCTGCCTTTCTCCTGCTAAACCTTGGACTTTGTAGCGCCCAACAGCCCGTTTGGGTCAGTCAGTCGACGGTTCAGGAAGTGAAAATCTACCTGAGCGGAGCCAGTGTGTCCAGAACAGCCAAGACTACGCTTAAACCCGGTCTGCAGGAAATCATTCTGGACGGTCTATCACCTTACATCAATGCGCAAAGCATCACCCTGAAGGGCTCCGGTGATGCAACTGTTCACTCTGTTTCTTTCCATCAAAACTACCTTCAGGAACAGAAGCGATCACCGGTCGTTCAGCGATTGGAGACGGAACTGGATTCATTGCTCTTGTTATCCTCGCGACTTAAATCCAAACTACAAGTTAACACCGAAACCCAAAAATTACTCCTCTCAAACACCCAGGCCGGTAGTACCCAGCAAGGGGTCAAGGCGAGCGATTTGAATCAGCTGGCGGATTACTTCTCACAAAAACTGGGTAAACTGCAAGAAGAACAACTCGATTTGCAACAACGGGAAAAGCCATTGAACGAAGCCATCACCCGGATACGGCAGCAACTGAACACCGAAAAACAAGCGCTTCAAAGACCCACCGGAAATTTGGTGGTTCGGATGGATGCAAAACAGGCGGGGCCTGTTCAGTTTGAATTCAGCTATTTGATCACAACAGCAGCGAGTTGGACCCCTTATTACGAACTCAGATCAGCAGGACTTGGAGAAGCTATTGAGGTGATCTACAAAGCCAAAATCAGTCAACAAACCGGGGAGGACTGGAATAACGTTCAATTATCCCTTCATGGCAACCAGCCAGCAGCCGGAAGCCAGCGGCCATTCCTGACTCCATGGTATTTGAATTTCATGCCCACACTACAAGAAGTAGCTGTGATGGGCTCCAGAAAAAGCCTGGAAATGCGGGGTGCAGTCCCCATGGCAGCAGGTGCTGCCGATTCGAATCTACCCGATTTATCCTCGCTGGAGGTCAGTGCAGGTGAGGATCAGCTGGCCTACAGTTACCGGATTGAAACACCCTACTCCGTCCCTTCGGATGGCCGCGAATACCAGGTTGAAATACAACGAAACCGCCTCGATGCCCAATACACCCACATTGTGGTTCCAAAATCGGATAATGATGCATTTCTGGTTGCCCGGGTAATGGGATGGCAGGAGCTAGGATTGATGCCCGCACAGGCCGGCGTTTACTTCGAAGGAACTTATACCGGTGAAGCCTATGTACAAACCAGTGCGGACTACGATACACTTGAGCTCTCGCTTGGACGCGACAAACGGATTCTGGTCAACCGGGAACGCGTGAAGGACCTGAGCGGAACCACCTTGATTGGTGGAAAAAGGGAGCGCCGATTCAGTTACGAAACCACCATTCAAAACCTTAGGAAAGACAGTGTGGACCTGATCCTGATCGACCAGATACCTGTAGTCATGCAAAAAGACATCGGCGTAGAATTAGAGGATCGTGGAGGTGCGACACTAAACGAGCAGAGCGGTGAACTAACGTGGCGGTTGGGCATGAAGGGTGGACAAAGCCTGCGAAAAAAATTCAGCTTCAAGGTAAGATGGCCCAAAGACCAGACCATTCAGGGATTGTGAGCCAGTCGATCAAAGTTCCATGGAAACCGGGTCGATAAAGCATGAGCTTTTGTACAACTCTTCCGAGGTTCCGTCGGCATAGACAGCAGTAAACTTCACCCGCTGGCCTTTTTGATAATGATCCATCAAAACCCGCGTACCATCCGGAGACAAGGTACCCCGAATCGGTTCACCGGTGCGCTCGTACCGCAAGTGCTCGATCCGTTCAACCGGTTTTTCGAGCTGAAACTGGTACTGACGAAGGTTCCCCGGAAGAAAACCGGCGTCTTCGCCCAGTGACTGAGCAGCCGAACTCCCCGCTGTTAACAGGAAAATAACCAGCATAGTCAGGCGATAATAAACGTACATGACCACAAGGTACATAATTTCGCGACCTCAACGCAATACACAGAGCCATGGCACATGAAATAGACTACGTCATTTTAGGAGACGACATACAGGTTGTTGAAGTCGAAATGGATCCTGGTGAAGCCATTGTGGCCGAGGCAGGAGCCATGCTTTACCTTGAACAGGGAATTGAAATGCAAACCAGTACCGGTGGAGGCATCCTGAAAGGTCTAAAGCGAATGATAACGGGTGAGAGTTTCTTCATCACCAGTTTCACGAACCACGGTGCAGTGAAGCGTAAAATGGCCCTTGCAGCTCCCTATCCGGGAAAAATCATTGCGATAAATCCAAAGGACTTCGGCGGCAGCTTCTTGTGCCAGAAAGACGGATTCCTATGCGCTGCACAAGGAATCGATATCAACATCGCCTTCACCAAGCGAATGGGAGCAGGCCTGTTTGGAGGGGAAGGATTCATCCTTCAGCGCCTGTCGGGCGATGGCAACTGTTTCATCCACGCCGGAGGTACGATTCTAAAAAGGCAGCTCGCTGCGGGAGAGCAGTTGCGGGTTGACACCGGATGCCTGGTTGCCTTTGAGCCCACGGTGGACTATGATATCAAGTTCATTGGTGGATTCAAGAACTCACTGTTCGGTGGAGAGGGTTTGTTTTATGCACAATTGACCGGACCGGGACTCGTGTACCTTCAGAGTGTTCCATTTTCACGACTTGCTGATCGTATCGTAGCTGCGTCGCGTTATGGTGGTGGCAGGGAAGAATCCCGAGGACTTGGTGGACTGCTGGGCGGCTTCATTTCAGGAGACGAGTAAGGCCTAAAAAGTGAACGGGGTCCATGGGGACCCCGAACACTCAATCACACCATAAAACACACATATCTTTCCCCCGTTGTGCTTTAACGGATAATTTCTATTTTTTTCCAGATAGTTGAACCGGCACAGGCCACCGTGTACCAATATGTTCCAGGCCGCATCGAGGATCCATCGATACTGAACTGGTAAACTTCTCCCTCTTCCACCAGATCGTCCAACAGCTCGGCCATCAGTTTCCCTTGGCTATCGGTAACTCCAATCCGGGCAAAACCGGTTTTTTCGGCGCGATACGTTAGCGTAGTAGCCTCCGTGAACGGATTAGGGTACACAAGCACCTGGTCGCTGCCATTTAACCCTTTTGGCAATGCTACAGTTCTACGAACCTGGTCAGCGTTCGCCTGCATGGTGATAAACAACAGTAGCGTCAGAAAGTTGAGGTAGATGCGAAGTCCCATATCCGTGTTTAACTGAATACAAGTTATGTTCGAACCCATGCCTGGGTCCATCAACTTTCCACGAAACACACATACCCATGCGGTTAACGTGGTTCAAAAAGGGGCGAACGGAACAATTATCGGAAAGGGCTCCTCGGAATCCAGTTATGCGGGGCCGGATCGGGTAACAGGCAGCGTACAAAGCCATTTAAAAAACCATTCGAGAGCTTCATGTAGGCATTGTAATAGACGGGTATTGCGCCCACTGTGGTTTTCATTTCCAATGCAGTCCTTCCGAAGCACACTGTTTTTGCTCCGGCTTCCAAGGCCATTTCAATGTACCGAAAGAGGATATTGAGATACAGCGATCGATCCCTGTTCTCGACGTAATCCAAACCAATGTGATGGGCTTCGTATTCCTCACCATTCAGAATACCGGTTGTGAAGGCAAGCATACGATCGCCTGAAAACAAGGCTGAACATCGCATACCCTCCCCCAGATTTTTCTTCAGCGCGATCAGATATCCCACATCAACCTGAACGATTTTCAAGGGTGCTTTGTCCTGTACAGCTGAATACAATTGCTGCATTGAATCGCGGTGTCGCTTCATTTCACTGAGTGACAGATCGCGCCATTGGCAGTCGTCAATGTGCTTTTTGGTTTGATTCATCCTTACCCGATACTTGGACGAAAGGGCTGACCTGTACCCCTCCAGGTCGGATACACCCTCAGGAAACACCAGCTTCATTACAGGATCCATATCGAGCTTAAAAAACCGACGGGATTTCAATGCAGATCCAATGTGATCTTCGGCCTCAGGTGCGTCTTTCACCACTTGGGCAATTACGCGGTGGGTGGAGCCGATTGAGCGAAGCAGCTCCTGAATCAAACCGGGAAGATGCTCTGATAGTTCAGGGCGATTGACTCCCGATAGACCATGGTCACCACTTACACACATATTTCCACATACCAGCATGATACTCTTCCGCGGCGAAGACGTTCGAAACAGGTAGGCATCCAGGAGGGATTTGACCGTATGCAGCAAGCGGCGGTAGGGTTTATCCTTGATCATTTCATCCAAGGCCTGTAGACGAAATGGCAAGAGCTGGAAATAGTAAAATCCCAATACCTTTTTGCCGGATCGCAAAAGCGCATATCTAAACTCAGCATCCGAAGGACCGCCCAATTCGAGTGCATTGAGGTAAGGGAGCGATAAAAACACATTTGTGGACGATACATCTGCAGCAGAAAACATCTCTGCAGCTGTACTGAACCAGTCTGTTCTGACCCCCATTTTTCCGTGTTCCGCGTTGGATTGCTCTGCTTGGATTCCCGATTCAGCTTCAGACCGAGCGAATGCGGAGTGCAAAATTGGTTTATTTTGAGCCAATGGACTCTCTTCCCCTGCCCTATTACCTTTGTATTCCATGTCTATGAATTCTATCTCCAGGTACGTCTATCTCTTAGCGGTCTTACAGACACTCTTTGTTCCGTATTCAACTGCCCAGCACACGAACCCGGTATATCCGGAATCGCGCCTGGTTCAGCAAAGCGACATGTATCACGGAACTGCTGTAAATGATCCATACCGCTGGCTTGAAGATGACCGGTCAAGTGAGACTACTGATTGGGTTAATCGCCAAAATGCGTTTACATCCGCACACCTCTCAACAATTCCATTCCGCGATAGTTTAAAAACGGAAATGCAGGGCTATTGGAACTACGTACGGTACCAACCCCCGTTCCGTTGTGGGGAGAATTTCTTTTACTACCGCCAGGATGGACAGCAGAACCAACCCGTGCTGTATTACATGAAATCGCTGGATTACGTCCCCTTCAGTTATTTCGATCCGAATAAATTATCGAGCGACGGAACCACGGCTCTCACTCAAACTGTGCCCTCCCGTGACGGAAAACATTTGGTTTTCCAGGTTTCCGAAGCAGGAAGTGACTGGAACAGCATCCGCGTAAAAGAGACCAAGAGCATGAAGACGTTACCGGAAGTCATTGAGGGGGTGAAATTCAGTTCGATTGCCTGGTTCAAGGACGGCTTTTTTTACAGCAGATACCCAAAAACGGAAACAGGAAATGCGGCCAATGAATACCACAGTGTGTATTACCACCGCCTAGGGACTCCACCCACCCAGGACTCCCTGATTTGGCAGGACAGGGAACATCCACGGCGAAACTTCAGCGCATCGGTTACCGAAGACGAGCGATACCTCGTGATCAGCGGCAGCGAATCCACCAGCGGAAATTCCGTATTTGTGCAGGATCTCAGCGTGAAGGGTGCCAGTCCTTCGGCTCTGATCAAATCATTCGAACACGACTTCGACCTGATGGGAAACTACGGTGATGAACTGGTTTTTCTGACCAACCACAAGGCTCCCCGCAAACGGATCATCACGATAAATCCCACAAGCATCGACGAGAAAAACTGGACGGTCATACTCCCCGAATCGGATGAAATCATCCAGTCTGCCTCCCTCTGCTGGACTTCCATTGTAGTGCATACCATGAAAGATGCGAGCAGCAGGTTGTACATACACAACCAGAAGGGGCTCAGAACACACATGGTGCCGCTGGATGGGTTCGGGACAGTTGATGGAATCAGCGGATCCATGCGGGATAGCCTGATGTTCTTTTCGTACACGACGTTCACCCAACCTGCCACCGTGTATCGCTACCAACTGAACAACCACCGCATGGCGGTGCAGTTCAAATCACCTCTACCCTACACTGAGGATGATTTCGTGACCAGGCAGGTTTTTTACACCTCCAAAGACGGAACCCGAATACCCATGTTTCTGGTGCATAAAAAAGGGCTGAAGCCGAATGGTAAATGTCCAACCCTGCTATTCGGTTACGGTGGATTCAACATCAGTAAAACACCCGAATTCAAGCCCGAGCGCATGGTCCTGCTGAACCACGGCGGCGTATTTGCCTTACCCAACCTGAGGGGGGGCGGAGAATATGGCAGCGAATGGCATGAGGCAGGCACCACGCTGCGCAAGCAGAACGTCTTCGACGATTTCATCGCCGCGGCAGAATACCTCATCCGTGAGGGATATACGTCTCCATCTACGCTTGGAATCGGTGGGCGATCCAACGGCGGACTTCTTGTAGGCGCTGCCATGACCCAACGGCCCGAACTGTTTCAGGTGGCTCTGCCTGCGGTTGGGGTGATGGACATGCTGCGATTTCAAAAATTCACCATTGGATGGGCCTGGACCCGGGATTATGGAAGCAGTGACAACCCGGAAGAATTCAAGGCCTTATACGCCTACTCACCTTACCATCGCCTGAAGAGTGGGACCTGCTATCCCGCAACGTTGGTGACCACGGCCGATCACGATGACCGCGTGGTGCCGGGGCACTCGTTCAAATTCGCAGCAAGATTACAGGAGGTTCAATCCTGCGCTAATCCTACACTGATCCGGGTCGATACCGATGCGGGACATGGGTCAGGTAAACCTCTTTCCAAGTTACTCGACGAACAAAGCGATATCTTCGCCTTTCTCCTCTACCATCTGGGGGTTCGATTATGAGCAATTTCCGCCTGAATTCCATCTTGTTTGCCGCTCTGGCCAGCTTTCTATTCGTTTCCTGCGAGGAGGAAAATCCGTTGGGACCCATGGAATTCAAGTTCACCGGCTTGCGCGACACCAGCATCTTGCTGGGTGGAGCACTTGACCGCACTGTTTCTGTGGTATACCTGGGTGGAGAACAGGAGGAAGTTAGCCTCAGCATTAGTGGATTACCCAATGGAACAAGTGCGGTTTTCCAACCGGACAACCTGTTGGAAGCCGGGGAATCATTGACCCTTCGACTAGAATCAGCGGCCAATGCCGACACCGGCATGTTCACGCTTGCCGTGACCGGAAGCACAGCCAAGGGAAGTGCCATCACCCGGACCTTCAATTTACAGGTGAGCCGAGTTCCCAACACCGCACCAAAGATTTTCTTAACCGGAAACGCCACCACACTCTTGAGTTTGAACACTCCGTATGTTGAACCCGGGTACTCCGCAGGTGACGAACAAGACGGAGACCTCACAGCCAATGTGATTGTGAGTGGAAACGTTAACAAAGACTCCGTTGGACTGTATAGCATTCACTACGTTGTAACCGATTCGGAAGGAGCCAGCGACAGCGTCACACGCATTGTGAATGTACGGAACGACTTATACTACGTGAGCGGTCAATACAATGCCAACACGACCAACATCCAATCGGGTAATATCCGCAACTGGATCACCACCATCAGTGCTTCGGTGAGCCAAAACAATGTGTTCAAAATCTTCAAAATTTCGGACTGTTTCCAGGCCGACCCGCTGGTCACGTACAACCCTCAACTCGACAGCCTTTTCCTGCAACCGCAGTCATTTACCTGCATAACGGCCACGGATACACTCCTTCACACATTTGAAGGTAGAGGCATCAAGTTGAATGGTAACCCGCTACGCATTCGAATCGACTACACGGATAATTACATTGATCAGCTCGGTAATCCGGTCAGCCTTCAGCTGAGGGATGAGTACCAGTTATTCTGATCAGAGTGGAAAACCGGGTAAAAGTTCCCGCCCGGCTGCTTTCATTTCCTCTTCTGCTCTTTTTTCGGCCTCCTGAAGCGCCCTATTGAGGGCGATTTCCAACAGTTCTTCCACTTGCTCCTTCTTTTCCGGAAACAACAGATGAGGTTCGATATGTACGGAAACCACCTTTCTATTCCCGGTTACAGTAACCTTCACTTCGGAGGCGCCGGACTCACCAGATACGCGTAGATCGTCCAAGATGGATTTCACGGCATCCATCTTGGCCTTCAGCCCTCCCAATTTCGAGATCAAATCAAACA
>JBJTJB010000619.1:0-1021 GCA_046095245.1 Bacteroidota bacterium
GAAACTTTTCTTCGTAAAGATTCCCGAATTCAAAATGGTGGTACCCACCAAACTCAACTAAGCTTATTTTCCGGACTTACGCCTGAATTCGGCGCAGAGAATGCCTGTGGCAACCGCCACATTCAAGGATTCTGCATGGCCATTACCGGAGCTTGACTGGTAGGCGGGGATACTCAGACTTGCTGTTACGAACGGCAACAACAAGGGACTCAGCCCATGACTTTCATTTCCCAGGATCAGGAGTGCATCTTGGGCCAGCGAATGGCTGTACAGGTTTTCACCTCCCAACACCGCTGCAAAAACAGGCAAGGATGCACCAAGGCTGTTTTTCATCAGCAATTCGGGTAGGGACACATACCGAAGCTTCACCCTGAAGGCACTACCCATGGTAGCCTGAAGGACCTTAGGGTTGTATAGTTCAACCGTGTCCAGCGAACAGAATACCGTATCGATACCGAACCAATCGGCAATCCGGATAATCGTACCCAGATTTCCCGGGTCACTGATGCGATCCAGTAGCAGATGAAGGCCGTTTGCCGGAGCTTCAACAAAAGAAGATCGCGTTGGAATCGCCGATACTGCCAAAACACGGTTAGCGGTATCGAATGCGGATATCTGCTCCAGCTCTTTCTCGGATACTTCCACCAGATGAACATCGCTGCGACGGACTGCAGGCGGATGCCATTCAGTAGTATGGTAAATCCAAACCGCTCCGGAATGACTCCGCAACAACTCATCAACCAATTTGGGGCCTTCCGCAATAAACATACCCTCCAATTCCCGGAATTTACGCTGGTGTAGCGAACGGATACGTTTGATATCGGCTTTGGAAAGCATTAGCAGGATGTAGTTCGCAAAGGTTTACTTTTACCGCATACGCCATGACCCGATTTGAGCGGAATACCGGACGCTTGCTTCTGCTTTGGCTGACGGCCTTTGCAGCTGGCGGATGCCAGATTCAGCGCTCGATTCCGGAGGGTGCGTACTTGTTGGACAAAAATACCATTAAGTGCGACCGGGC
>JBJTJB010000620.1:0-9378 GCA_046095245.1 Bacteroidota bacterium
TCCTCAACACCGCCACGGGAACCTGGTCGGTGTCCAACCTCAGCAACGCCCGGCAGGAAGCCGCGGCCACATCAACCGGCAACCGCTTCATCGTTGCCGGTGGGGCGGGTAGCAATGGAGCACCCACACCATCGGTTGAAATCTACACGGTGACCAGCACCGGTCTGATTCCAGTTCAGGAAGCGGAAGATCTACATGTATTTCCGAATCCCGTGAGCGGATCCGCTACTGTTGAACTGCAACACCACGCATCCAAAGGCGGACATGTAGAGGTGCTGGATTGCACGGGACGATTGGTCCAGCAAGACCGAGTCGATTCGGGACAAACAGACTACACCTTGAAAACGGAATTGCTTCGAAAAGGAATTTACACCATCGGCTTTTATTCAACGGATGGTGTAGTGCTCAAGAGCCGGATTGTGGTTGAATAAGGAATCGCTCCCTAGGTTGAGGAAGCTTCGGAGGGTCGCACCCGATAGAACTGGTGCATACTCAGGACGTGGGGTATGCTGAGGCAGGAAAGCAGAATAAAGAAAATACCGGCATATTGCTCTGCTCCTGCGGCCATGAACATGACCATGAACACAGCAGCCGCAGAACTGAAGGGAAGGGATTTAAGAAGCAATGGCTTATAGCCCTGGTTCAGGCCTCGACGCAACTGCCTCCAGCCATTGACACTGTGCTGGGCCACAAAGTATATTCCGAACGAAATCAACAGGGGAAGGAAGGTGCACAGCATCAGGTAGGACAAGGTCAACAGCATCCGCTTCGAGCGCAAGTGAAAAGTCAATGCCAATCCGAAAAGTGCACAACCGGCCGACACCTTAGCTCCAAACGCTGTGCTGATTGCGGGCAAGCCCGGCAGGGACTGCAGGCTGTAGATTTGATTGACAACCCACTGGGTTTCCTGCGGATGTGAAAAGAGCATCAGCATCAAGAGTGAAAGGCCCCAGGCAAAGGATTTCCACCCTTGCCGGAATCCCCACTCCCCGAAATCAGCCTGTCCGAAATGCCATGCAGAATATCCGATGAACAGGGCGAGTGCGGTACTGGGAAAGAACATCCAGACAAGTCCTAACAGCAAGCCTTTGGCCACATAAACAGCAATGAAGCGGAGCAAGGACGGGGTGTTTCGCACAGCCGTATCCGTCAGGTGGTCCAGTGCGCCGTGTGTCAGACCGACAAACAAGAATCCGAGCCCAAGAACGATCCACGATGCACCTTGCGCCTGCGCAAGAGAAAACAAGAGGAACAGCATCGTAAGCATAAAAGCATAAGCGGCCGTTGGCCAGCTAAAAGCGCGATACACCATGTCTTTCACCGCGGCTTTGACAAAGAGAGCAACCGGAAGTCCGGAAAACATCTTTGCTTCGTGCAAGGGACTGGATTTTTCAGTCAAAAAGCGGAGCACACTGCTAATAGGTGTATTTCGGAACAGCGACTCGAAAATACGCTTACCCTGTTCGGGTTGCTTCTCCAGAATTTTCAGCAATAACCGATCATAAAATGCAAAACGGCCGGATGGTTGCCTAACAGTATGCACTTCCGAAGTGTCGCTGTCAGATGATTTTCGCATGGCGTCCTTGGCCATGGCAAGAAAGGCGTAGCCTGTACTTGCTTTCAGCAGGTTTGCGCGGGTACCGGTATTGATCCAGGCCGGACCAACTTCACGCTGAACCGTTTCGCAAGTCGACATCGGTATAACGCCAGACTCGAATGCCTCAACCGTGTACGATGTGCCCAGCCGTTCTGCATATGTCCTCAAAATCGGCGTGGCTTCCTCTTGCGAAAGCACCTGATTTCCGAAGCGCGTCAGTTCGACCAGGGCATTATGGGACGAGAACGGCAACACATACATGAATTGTGTACTGCCGATTTGAGGAACACTGAAATCCATCAGTACCATTCTCTTTTCGTCGAAAACTGGCTGGATTGTATTTATGATCCACCCCTGAAAAGACTGCAGCAGATGTACCTGATGTTTTTGTGGTGCAGCGAATTCGGGTGGTCGACTATCGTATACCCGATGTGCACGGACTATTCCGTTAGCTGTTGGAATGATGTATCCGATGCCATCATAGGATGGATTAGCATTGACATGCAATTCGATGAAATGCGTTGCATGCCGGTTCAACTCCTCCAACGCCTGGCGGCGTACAGCCGATCCGGGAACATGATAATACTGGAGCGGAGCGATGCACTCGCTCGCGATTCCGGGCACATCCACTGTTTCCCAGGAATGTGAAATCAGTTTTTGCAAGTGAAGAGCCTCCACCTCGGCGGGGGTGCTCCAAAAACAAAAGGTGCGGTCGAGTGGCTTGAATGCCACAGGTTCTATTACTGCAATCGTCTTCCCGCTGAGCTGGCCGGACTCGCCCAAGCGAAGAGCCAACAGACTGTTGGCTGCTCCAAGGCCGATAAAGACCACATCGTATGTCGAACCGGGGGCGATTGATTCCATGTTAACTTAGAAATCTTTTCACTTAAAAATGAAAAAGGGAAGAGCGAATCGAATTCACCCTTCCCTTCTCCTATCGTAAAGATGATCAGTCTTCAGAATTACGGCTCAAGCCGTAAATCACCAGACCGAAACCGATTTTGTTGATGGCATCAGCAATGTTGTACACGATATCCATTGCATGTGTAGCTGCTGCGGGATCGCTCACGAGCTGCATACCGAAGAGTCCACCCGGAGTTCCGAGGATGTAACCCAAAGGATAAATTGCCCAACCGACCAATACGAACCAAGCAAGTACTCGGGTGGCTTTTGCAACTTGTGTTCCGGCAGACTGAGCCAGATTAGCTACTTCACCGAACCAAATGAGGTATACGATATAGAAATAAGCGGCGCCGGAAACGACACCCCACATTACGCTGCTGTCGCGATCGATGGTTTCACCGAAGTAACCGGTTACCAGCATCACCAGTGATGCGAAGATCAGTTTCCAGAGCAGGGCGATTTTCGCACCGGCTTTGCGGGTGATTAGATAGAACTCAACACACATCAGGGGAACAGTCAGGATCCAGTCCACATAGCGGAAGAAAGTGGGTGAATCGCCTGTTTCCAGGTTATATCCCCGCATGTAGTAATAGTGCACTGCGGCGATAAAGGTGATGAGTCCGGATACCAGCACAGATGTCCTCCATTTCGGTGCTGTATTGTTCAGCTCGAAGAAGAAGAACACGGAGGCGGCCATCATGGCCATGGTTCCGATAAAGAAGGTGAACGCAACGTAGTTGTCGCTCGCAATCGTTAGGTGTTCCATATTCATTAGGATTAGTTGGTTAGTAAGTATTTAACACCCCAATATTAGTTTGGTTAAGGATTCGGGGTGATTTTATTTATGAAATAGGTATAAAAAGCCGCTAACTATCTGTTTTTCAGTTGTTTAAATTATGATGTTTTTAGGCGTTTCCGGGCCAGTTACATGTCAAATTCCGATGGAAAACAGCCTGATAATCCACCTGAAGCTGTGTTTATTTTAAAAATTAGCACGTTCGGTTGTGTTTTGTTACCGCACACAGGCTTGTCGCATCACACGCGCATTTGGCTACCTTTAGGCACGCAAACCTATGCCGTCATCGATCAAACCGATTCTTCGCACATTATACCGCAGTATTCCGCTAAAACGGCAGTTCTTTTCATTACTTCGTGGGGTTTGGTCGCCCCCTGAGTCGATTTATCGCCATTTGCATTTCACCGGTCCGTTCACCGTGAAGATTGATTCCGGGCGCCGTTTTCGGATGCACCATTTCGGTAACCAAATTGAGAACGAAGTCTTCTGGTCGGGGCTGAGCAGCAGCTGGGAGCGGGAGTCGATGCGCTTGTGGATCAAGTTATGCGAACACGCACACACCATTGTGGATGTTGGAGCGAATTCGGGTATTTATGCACTTGTGGCGAAAGCAATTCAGCCAAACGCACGGGTCTTGGCCTTTGAGCCGCATCCCTTGTTTTTCCATATGCTCGAGACCAATATGAAACTCAACTCGGTCGATATCACTTCGGTACAGAAGGCTGTATCCGATCAGGACAACACCGTTATCATCGAGGATTATTCGGGCGCACAAAAACATATATCAGTGGCCTGTACCACGCTCGATTCGGTTGTAAAAGACTATTCACTCCATCACATCGACTTGATCAAGATCGACGTGGAACAACACGAACCCCAGGTGTTGGCCGGATTCAAGCAATACCTCGCAGCATTCAAGCCAACCTTGCTTATCGAGATTCTGACGGAATCGGTGGCTGAACAGGTGTATGAATCCGTGAAGGGCCTGGGGTACCTCTATTATAACATTGATGAAACGAAGGGGATTCGCAGAACCGAAAAGCCCGAGAAAAGCGATTACTACAATTACCTGTTTTGCAGCGAGGATACCGCCCGCGTGCTCGGATTGGAACTCCCATAGGTCGTGGCAAAATCCCCCATCGCTTTTTTGTGGATTTTTGCAGCGGTAATTTAACGTATGGGAATCCGTATCTCCAGATCAAAACCGCGAAGCCTGTTGCTGTCGTACCTATACCGGGCGCAGAAGCTTCTACCATTAAGCAGCGCTGCACGGTTCCGGCTTTTCCTGAACCTGGAGTGGATTTTCGATCGGCTTGCACATGAATACTCCTTCGGTGCCTATTCGGCCGACAATCATCCGGTGCGACGACACTCCCGTGCATTCCTACTGAAGTTCCTCAACGAAAACGATTCCGTGTTGGACCTGGGTTGCAATACGGGCGACATCGGCCGTGCCGTGGCACAAAAGGCAAAGCGTGTGGTCGGTATCGACTACAATGCTGAAGCGATTAAACGGGCAAACAACGCCGACAATCCACCCAACCTGCGCTTTGTGAGCAGTGAGGCCCTGGATTATCTGCAAAAAAACACCGAGCCGTTCGATGTCCTGCTGCTGTCACACATCCTCGAGCACCTCGACGATCCGAAATCATTCATCCGGCGTTTTAAAGATTATTTCCGCAACCTGTACATCGAAGTGCCGGATTTCGACCGGAGTTACCTCAATCAATACCGGCAGGACCAGCAATTGCCACTGATCTATACCGACCTGGATCATGTGTCGGAGTTCGACCGCGATGAATTGAATGCACTGCTGGAAGACTGTGGTATCGAAGTCATCGCCGCTGAGTACCGTTACGGCGTTCAGAAATTGTGGTGCAACGTGAAAAGATAAGTGGGTTTCCGGTATAAGAAGCGGTTGTTTTTTATTTAACCAACCGGTAATGTATCCATTTTACCAAATACCGTACACAATCAGCATAACACGTCAATCGGCGTGCCATGCCGGCCAGGATGTAATAATTAGCAGCCAATACGCGTGATTGGATGTGTAGGGGAATGAGTTCCTGCTCGATCAACATACGGACATAACGTTGGTCCTCGGCGTAGATCCCCTGAGTCAGTCGGTACGACATGCTTGATGAGTGTACTCGATAATACAGGGGTGATCCGGGTACATAGGCACATCGCAGGCCCTTGTTAGCGGCACAAACCAGAAAATATTTGTCAGCCAAACTGCTCAGGCGGGTTTCAAAATGCAAATCATGTTTCCGTAATGACGAAACACGATACATCATATTACCGGGGACAGAGGATACAACCGGATCATAGAGCAGGATTTCCTGCAGTGCATTTTCGCCCGGAGCATGCGTGCCGGTCGGTGTACGAGTACCCGATTCATTCAACTGCTCAATGTCGCTTCCGCAGATATCGATCTCCGGATGTGCATCCATAAAATCCATGCGGGTTTTGAGGAAACCGTCCGAAAGCACATCGTCCGCATCCAAAAAGACAACATACCTCCCCTTCGCTTCACGCAAGCCTGCATTTCGGGTGTCCGATACTCCCGTATTATGTTTACCGATGATCCGTAATCGCGGATCGTTTTCCGCAATTCGGGTTACAAGTTTCGCCGTATCATCCGTACTGCCATCATCTACCAGAATGACTTCAATTTCCGGAGCGTCCTGCTCCAGGACCGACCGCAGCGTTTCCACAATCCATGTGGAGGCATTGAACGCTGGAATCACAACAGTTATGTCGATCAAGGTCGGCAAATGGCAAATTGGGTTATACAGGATTCACGCAGGACGCGTGGATCATCGTTCATCCGATAATCCTCCACATCAGGATACTGGCCCTTAGCGATAAGCAGGCGCATGAATGTATTCTGGATTGAAAGCGGCATTTTACGTACTCCGCGGCGGTACTGGAGTTTTTCGAGCATAGCCGCTACCGTCCACCGCAATCCGGACCGGTCCTTATACCGTACATATTCCTGCCCGTATACCTTCACCGATGCGAAGCGTTTATCTAAAAGTGCCCTGAATTCGTCGGGGGTAAACTCCTGCGTATGAAATGGGTTGTGTATGATGCCATCGGGACTTTGGACCAGCCTGTTTGGTGTTGAAACAAAAAAAAGCCCGCCGGGTTTAAGCACCCGCCTGAACTCGTCCAACATGGCTTCGTAGTCCCGTGTGTGCTCAATTGTTTCAAACGATACAACTACATCGAAACGCGCATCACTGAAGGGAAGCTTCGTTCCGTCCATCACTTCAAACCGGACTTGGGGGTTTTCGCGAAATGATGAATCAATGCTTTCAATCGCCTCAACATCGACATCGCCGCCAATCACCTCAGCAGCGCGTTCAGCAAGAACAGCTGTTCCGTATCCGGTTCCGCAGGCCAGGTCAAGTACCCGCTCCACACCTGTCAGCACCGACAACACTTCCCGGTAACGGTGCACGTGTTCGGCCCACCAGGGTGATGCGTGAAAATGCAGGAGGCGTTCGGAGGACATGCGGATTTGTGGAAGGCAAAGGTGCGTCTTTCTGCGTAACCAAGCTATGATGCAGCCGGCGCGGATACAAGATGCGCAAGAGCCTTCACTTGCCTGATCACAAAGGAAACACGCATCAGTCCAAAAACAAGATTGATAGCCAGCAGGACGCCCACAGAAATGGAAAAGGCCGGGTCAAGTATCAGAAGAATCAGCACCGCCAGCGTATTGAGTCCTGCTAAACCGGTGAGCGTATGTTCCCTCAAACGGAGGTCCTTGTATACATATAGATGAACAACCACTCCGGTGAGCGTCGCTGCAAAAAAACTCGCAGTCGCTATACCAAAAAGTCCATATGGCACCACAAGAGCGGCATTCCCCAGCACATTGATTGCCGCCGTTAAAAATGGCAGGAACGAAAGCATCCTCACCTGCCTTCGGGCAAGCATATAGGGTGCATACGCGATGATGTTTGCGAAGGAAAAGACAGCAGAAATCATCAGGAGCAGCAGTGGGAGTGCGAAAACAGACCAGTCCACGTGATAAAAAAATACCAGTATGCCCGAAACCACGCCATACGCCGGAATAGCCAAAGCGGCGAAGGCAAGGGTGGCGCCAGGGAGCAGTTGTCCGAAGAACCGCTGCACCGCAGAAGTGTTATTTTCTTCCAGGGCAGAACTGATCCAGTTTAGCAGTAGGCCGGACAAGACTGTGGGGATCTGCAGGAACATGCCGTAGAACTGATATAGCAGAAAATAATCCACAAAGTCTGCTTCACGCAGATACAGCCGGATAAAAAACTGATCAAGGGCTCCGGTTGTTAAAAAGGACACCACCATGGATCCGATCAGGGGAAAAGAGGTGCGGGTATGCCGCCATTGTTCACGAAGTGGGAATTCGGCACGGATATACCGGCGAAGTGAAAACAACCCGAAAGCAATGGCGCAACCGTTTCCAAATACCAATGCCAGCAATGCCGTTTCGAAGCGAAGAGCCAAACCCCACCAAAGCAGGGCAACGCCAAGTAGCGTGAGTGCCTTGTCGATCACCAGCATGCTGCCCAAGGCGCCGACAAGTTTTACACTCTGCAAGGAGTTATGGACATGCCAGAATGGAATCTGCACCAGAAAAAACACCAGTGCCATGTTGATCATTCCTTCGCTGCTATTCAGTAATCCGGCAAGGGGGGCAGACCAAATTCCGGCGCTGAGCCAAACCAACAATCCGATACCCAGTGAAAACACAAGTCGCGGCAGAAAAAGGCTGCTCAGCTGCTGACTACGGCTGTAAACCGAAAGTCCATCGCGGATGTACAGGGGTTGTGTCCAGTGAACAAAAACCAGCAACAACTGGTTCACGGTGATACACAGCACAAGCTGCCCAAGACGCTCATCGCTATCCACTTTTTTAAGCCACCAGAACAGCAGGGCGGATAAAAGCGCCGACAGGATTTGTGCTCCGCCCAGTGTGATGCTGTTGCGAAGGAAATTCAACCTGTCCCAGTGGGACGATGACCTGCTCATAGAATAATACGCTCTGAAACCTGAGTACGAGCCTGAATAAAAATAGGGGTTCCGGAGCAAACTGGAGAAACTGAAGCATTCACCGCAGCTATTGACTTGTTCCGGTTCGCATTTTTTGCCACCTTTAACCTCGCTTAATAACACCCAACAGCCATGAAAAAACTTATTCGCATCCTGTTAATCAGTCTTGGATTGATCGCCGGCATGACAGTTCTCTCTGCTGCATTTATTTTTTTCCGCGGGGTCCCTTCATTTGACCCACCGAAATTCAAGTACAATCATGTGAGCACTCCCGAAAGTGTGGAACGAGGCAGAAAGCTTGCCTCGATGCTGTGTGCGAATTGCCATATGGATAAAAAAACCGGAAAATTATCCGGTAAGCGGATGGATGATTCTCCTGCTGAATTTGGTGTTGTGTATTCAGCGAACATCACCAATGATAAAGAATTTGGCATCGGCAATTACACTGATGCTGAATTGGTAGTATTACTTCGCACAGGTATCAAAAAAAGTGGCCAATACACGCCCCCATATATGGTTAAATTGCCGCACCTGTCGGATCAAGACATGAATGCCATCATTTCATTCCTGCGTTCAGATGACCCCCTGGTTCAAGCCCAACCCAGCCGAACACCTCCATGCGAGCCCTCTATGCTTACAAAGTTTTTATGTACGATGGTCGCCAGCCCCCTTCCTATGCCTGAAAATCCAATTGCCCCTCCCGACACCAACAATAAAATTGAATTAGGGCGGTATCTTGCACACAACCTGGATTGCTACTCCTGTCACTCAGGTGATTTTAAAAAAGTGGATATACTACACCCTGAAAATAGCTTCCGATATTTTGGCGGAGGCAATTCTCCATTAAACCAAGCGGGAGAGTCGGTTATAACATCCAATATTACCCCTGACAAGGAAACCGGGATAGGTCTTTGGTCGGAGGAGAAGTTCGTCCGGGCCTTGAAGTATGGAATTGTAGACGGACAGAACGCCCTGCGCTATCCCATGGTACCATACGTACAACTCAGCGATTACGAGGCCGGTGCAATCTATGCTTACC
>JBJTJB010000621.1:0-1899 GCA_046095245.1 Bacteroidota bacterium
GGTCAGTTGTGCCGGAGGCAATAACGGCAGTGCATCTGTGGTGGTCTCTTCCGGCAATCCACCGTATCAGTATAGTTGGACACCAACAGGTGGAGTCAGCTCAACAGCGACGAATCTAACCGCCGGAAATTATCAGGTGACTGTAACTGATGTCAACGGATGTATTGCCGTTGAATCGTATACCATTACAGAGCCTCTACCCTTACAAGCTACGGCTTCCGGACAAGCGGTCAATTGCAACGGCAACAGCACAGGTTCCGTTTCAGTTTCGGCAGTTGGAGGTGTGACCGGATATTCCTACAGCTGGAGCAACGGAGCAGCCACTTCTGCTGTTTCTGCATTAGCGGCAGGAACCTACACCGTAATCGTGACCGATGCCAACGGATGTACCGACAACGCATCATACGTTGTCACCCAGCCACCGCTGCTCAGTGCCAACGCATCTGTAACTCCGGTATCCTGCAACGGCGGAAGCAACGGTACCGCTTCTGTATCAGCAGGTGGAGGAACAGCCCCTTATGCGTATACCTGGAGCAATGGATCGGGTAATTCTGGCCAGAACAACCTGGTTGCAGGAACATACAGTGTGGTTGTAACCGATGCCAATGGATGCACACGTTCTGCGTCCGGTACCATTACCCAACCCACCGCCATAGCACTTCAGGTGAACACCACACCCAGCACCTGTGGCAACAGCAACGGAGGTATTTCTGTTGTCGGATCGGGCGGTACCGGAGCACTGCAATATCAATGGTCGAACGGCTCAACGTTGGCTAGCAATAACAACATTGCCGCTGGTACGTACACCGTAACCGCCACTGATGCCAACGGATGTACTGCCACTTCAAATGCTGCGGTCAACAACCAAGGTGGACCCCAGGTCGCCCTTCAGTCTTCGACGAATGTGACGTGTTTCGGTGGCAGCGATGGTGCGGCTTCTGTAATCGTTAACAGCGGAGTGACCCCGTTTACGTACTCCTGGTCACCGAGCGGCGGAAATACAAGTTCGGCTAGTGGACTTTCTGCCGGTCCCTATACCGTAAATGTTACCGATGGCAATGGATGCATCAGTGGGGTCAATGTTGTGATCACACAACCCACTGCAATTGTATTGCAGCTCAGCTCCCAGCTTGCCACCTGCGGTAGTGCGAATGGCGTTGCCTCTGTTATTGCCAGTGGAGGAACAGGAGGATTTTCCTATGCCTGGAGTAGTGGAGCCTCAGGCGCTACCTCGACCGGACTCATGCCGGGCCCCTACGGAGTAACGGTAACCGACGCGAGCGGATGTACGGCGAGCGGCAGTATTTCGGTTTTGTCGCCATCCTCTCTCAGCATTCAAACCAGCTCAACGCCCACTTCTTGTAATGGCGGCAGCAATGGAACTGCCAGTGTGGTCGCAATCGGTGGCAATCCGGGGTACACTTATGCCTGGAGTACAGGCAGTGCAATACCATTCACCACCGGCCTTGTTGCAGGAACGTATACGGTAACAGTTACGGACGCTGATGGATGCTCGCTGCAGCAACCTGTGGTGGTAAGCCAGCCAACTGCATTGGTTTTACAAACATCTGCTACCGATGCCAATTGCGGTGCGTCAAACGGATCAGCTACGGTCAGCGCAGCTGGTGCAACAGCGCCCTACCAATATCTATGGAGCAATGCTGCTGCCGTAGCACAGGCAGTCAACCTGGCCCCGGGTTCGTATACCGTTACCGTTACAGATGCCAACGGGTGCACTGCAAGTACCAACCAGTCGCTGGGTAGTTTGCCCGGACCATCCATTGCAGCCTTGCTCACCGGTAACTCCGCCTGCGCGGGATCAGCCGGCGGCACTGCCTTGGTTCAACCTGCAGGTGGGGTTGCGCCGTATAGCTATATCTGGTCAACAGGTGCAACTAC
>JBJTJB010000622.1:0-2127 GCA_046095245.1 Bacteroidota bacterium
CTTTAAAACAACAGATTCTGCAAATGCGGTTCGTTGGATGCGCTTGCTGCGGTCGGCTGTTACAAGTCCGTAAAGCGGGTCGAGCGCGACCCGGTGGTTTTTCACATCAAATGCTATTGCCAGTGGACTAAGGGCCGAACCTCTATTGGCTTCCGCAAGGTTGATTCCCAATACGAAACAGCCTGACATCAATGAAACGGTAAGTGCGTAGAACTGCTTGCGTGAAAAAAAAGAAACCTGCCAATGCAATGATGAAGGGAACTGCAGGAATAAGAAATGCGGACTTGAGCGGGAGCCTGAAAAAAACAAGCGACATTAAAAGCACCATCCCAATGCTTAATCCGATGAATGCTTTCTGATTCGAGACCAGATTCCCCCAAATCCTTCTTAGTTGTGTTGCTTGAACCGTCGCAGCAAGCATAAGAATGATCAGGGCGGGTAATCCCCACACACCAAGTGTCCCTTTATACAGTTTTTTTGTCCAATGTGGAATCGGGAAATGCTCGTAAAATGTAAAGAACGAAATGCCATAGGTATTCAATACTGGCGTGAATACGATCAATGTCGTTCCAAGGGTAGCGCATATAAGTTTGATGGTCGATCTGATTCCGGTGGATGTGGCGTCAAGGTATAGGATGAAGGCAACCGTGGGAGCCAGCATCGAAAGTGAGGTGATTCTGCAGCCGGTTGCAAGTCCGATCAGCATCCCACATAAAAGAAACCTGTTGGTCATGAGTGCCAGTGTTGCACACAGGAGCAGCGACATGCCCCAGGTGTAATCAATCGAATTTGTTGAATGGATGAACACAACGGGTGTAGAAGCCAGGGCGATTGCGGACCAAAGTGCCATGGGTTTGTTGATAATCCGTATGATGTGGTAAAAGGCCAATACACCGGCCGTACTGATGAGCGCCGTGGTCAGGTTGAATATGACCGGTCCCCACGAACTCAGCAGTGCAAACACGATTTCCTGAACGGGATGCCCCGGTAAGCGCGACACTTCGTAGTGTCCGCTGCTGGCTATGCGCTCTGCAACCAGGGCGAGTGCCCAGGCGTCTTCTTCAGAGCCATATCCATCGAAAAGAAACGGAATGCGGCTGAGGAGTGTGCATACCACCAACAGCAGCGGTTCTAACCCTTGGAGCCGATCACTGTAAATGCTTGAGTGCTTCAAGGACGAACGGGTCTTTCTCCAATAGGATCGGGTACATTCCGGCGTTCTGCCATAGCAGGCGGGCAATGCCGGATTTCAGTTGTGTCCGCAGGAACGGATCAGAAATCGCAAGTCCTTTTCGGTCGGTTGGCACACCTTCTTTTTCGGCAAAATTCAGGAACCGCTGCAAGAAGGATTGGTCTATCCGGAAGGAATTCTTGAACTCCATTGCGGTTTTATAACTCCGCAAGCGTTCACGCTCTTCGTCCACATAGGCATAACAAAACGAACTGATAACCCCTTCGGCATATAGTTTTTGGAGGTATTCGCTGTAATAGCTGGTGTCCATCGCAACGAAGTGGTCGGGCATGATTCCCCCTCCACCATACACCGTTCGGCCTCCATGGGTTTTGTAACGAAGCGAATCGTTGGTGTGTGCGCTGTCTGCATGAATGAACTCGCCCCGCGCCATTCGATCAGTCAGTTCCTCGTCGTAGGCATCAGTCCCATCGGAATAGGGTTTTTGAATACAACGTCCACTGGGCGTATAATAGCGTGCAATGGTGAGTCGGATGGCCGAACCATCGGGTAGTTCGGTCTGTTCCTGTACAAGTCCTTTTCCGAACGAGCGCCGTCCAACGATCATTCCACGGTCCCAGTCCTGGATCGCTCCTGCAAGGATTTCAGAGGCTGAAGCGGAGCCTTCATCGATAAGCACAGCAAGAGGACCTTCCTCGAATAGGCCGGTGCGTTTGGTGCGGTATTCAGATCGTGATCGGGCTTTCCCTTGCGTGTATACGACCAGTCGTTTGTCTTCAAGCAATTCATCACAAAGTTCAGTGGCAGCGTCAAGGAATCCGCCCGGGTTACCTCGCAGGTCAAGAATCAGACGCTGCATGCCCTGCTTGCGAAGTTCCTCCAGTGCCTTCACCGTTTCATCGTAGGTGGTTGCACTGAAGCGGTTGATTTTGATC
>JBJTJB010000623.1:0-1516 GCA_046095245.1 Bacteroidota bacterium
TACCGTTCGGTTATCGTTGTGCTTTTTATTTTTTTTAACTGATATATAAAACAGAAAAACAATTAGTTATGTAATATTATATGCATTCAAGAATGATGTTTGACTGCACGTGTTTTGGGATTACTCAGGTCCGGAGCATGAATAATCGTCCAATATGAACCATCCAAATTTTTTGCTAAATCACGCCTCAGGAGCACGGGCTTTATGTTCGGCTCAGAAGCTTAACTACAACGCGGTTGCTGTTAAAATCACACCACATTCACCTCCGGATCAATCCTCACTCCGAATCGTTGCAGTACGTTCTCACGGATTTCCAAAGCGAGCTCGTAGATTTCGTTTCCGGTGGCTCCTCCGTAGTTGACGAGCACGAGAGCCTGGTCTTTGTGAGCTCCGGTGTGTCCTACAACCTTGCCTTTCCAACCGCATTGCTCGATTAGCCAGCCTGCGGCGAGCTTGACGAGTCCGGGAGTTGTGGGATAGGACATCAGGGTGGGATGTTCGATGCGGATTCTGTCGGCTGTTTCCTGATCCACTTCAGGATTTTTGAAAAAGCTGCCGGCGTTGCCCAATACGGCGGGGTCGGGTAGTTTGCTGCGCCGGATGCGGATGACGGCTTCGCTTACGTCTTTCACTCCGGGGTGTGCGATGCCCTGCTTGCTGAGTTCCTGGGCGATGGCGCCGTAGGAGGTGTTCAGTACAGGATGCTTCGACAAGCGGAAAGTGACCGAAGAGATGAAGAATTGGTTCTTTAGTTCGTGCTTAAACACGCTCTCGCGGTAGCCGAAGCGGCAATCGGTAGCGTTGAAGCGTTCGACTTCGAGGGTATCCATGCGCAGGGCTTCCAGCTCGTGAAACACGTCTTTGAGTTCGACGCCGTAAGCGCCTATGTTCTGCAAGGGACCGGCACCCACACTGCCGGGAATCAGACTCAGGTTCTCCATACCTCCCCAGCCTTGGTTTACGGTCCAGGTTACCAGCTCGTGCCACACTTCACCGGCACCGGCTTTCACCCACACGTGGTGTTCATCTTCTTTTACAACCGATATTCCCTTCAGGCGGTTTAGTAGGACCAGTCCTTCAAAACCCCGGGTGAACAATACATTGCTACCTCCGCCCAGGATCAGCCGCTCATGCTGCCGCAGTGACTCATCACTCAGCGCTGTACGCAAATCCTCCATCGACCCGATATGGGCCAAGAGCTCCGCTTGCACATCGATACCGAAGGTGTTGTAGGGGAGGAGGGAGGCGTGTTTTTCGAGCTGCATGCGATTACGAAAATAACCGGAATTGGGATGCGTAAACGGAATGGCTATCCGCTTATCACCGCTCTTTCACAAACACATAGCCCCCATTGGTCGATCCCCATACCTGCTTGCCATTCGCATCGAAGCCCTGATCCCAGGATACCATTTCAACTTCTTTCAGCGTGATGATGGAAGTGGCGTATTTTGCTCCCCGCAAATCGGATGGGCAGGACGAACCCTGCGTGCCGCCCTTGTACTTCCCGTTTTTGAGT
>JBJTJB010000624.1:0-1447 GCA_046095245.1 Bacteroidota bacterium
TTGGAACGCGCTCCAGTGGTTTGATCGGTCCGTGCGATCCGATTTGTCATCCGAAGGGTTCGCACACACGGTTTGTACACCACGTACGGGAATGCAACCCCTGCGATCAGGTACAGTGGAAATACCCGGGCAATCCCTGCATTGAGCGGATCACGATCGGGGAAGTGGAAGCTGCTGCGGAAAACCTATTGAGCGCTGATCCGATTCGGCGGTGATTCAGGCTTGGGTATTGGTTGCATTGTCTGATACTTGCTCCTGATCTGCACCAGCGTTTTCAGGAGGCATCATCTTGTGTTGGAAAAGGACCCACAGAAAAACGCCACAACTGATTGAGGCATCGGCCAGGTTGAACACCGGTCGGAAGAACTGAAAATACTCTCCTCCCCAGAATGGAAACCACTCCGGAAAAAACCCATCAAAGAGCGGGAAATACATCATGTCGACCACTTTTCCGTGCAGCAGCGTTGCATATCCTCCACCCGCCGGAAAAAGTTCGGCCACAAGTCCGTATTCGCTTGAACTGAACAGGACACCGTACAAGATGGAATCGATGATATTACCGATTGCACCTGCTATGATCAGGGAAAGCACGGTAATAAAAAGCACTCCTGCATGTTCCCGCACGGACTTGCGGAGGTACCAAATCATTCCGCCGACAAAGACAATCCTGAAAAGGCTGAGGAATAACTTCCCGTATGAACCCCCGAATTCCATTCCGAACGCCATCCCGTTGTTTTCGGTGAAATGGATGAAAAACCAGGGGGTCATCTCAAACTCCTGCCCCAAATACATGTGCGTTTTGACCCAGATCTTTAACACCTGATCAAGTGCCAGAATACCGATAATGATGGCGAGGGCGCGTTTCAATTGGTAGGTCTTAAACATCTGGAGCCTGTGCGTTCACACAAGCTCCAGACACGTTTGATGAATATAGATTGGATCAATCGCGGTACTGATGCAGTTTGGCCTCCATACTTTGTGTAGTATGGGGAACTGCACGAAGACGCTGCTTTGGAATGAGCTTACCGGTTACCCTGCAAATTACATAGGTCTTGTTCTCAATGCGCACCAAGGCGGCTTCGAGCTGCTCGATGAATTTCTTCTGGCGGGCAGCAAGGTTTGCAGCTTCTTCCTTGGCAAGGGTTTCGGATCCATCTTCCAACATCTTGAAGGCCGCACCGGTGTCGTCCGTACCATTTTCATTGACGTTGACGATTTGAGCCTGAAGGTTGATCAACTCCTCACGCGCATCCTGAAGTTTTGTCTGGATCAGCGCTTTAAAGTCCTTCAATTCAGCATAGCTGTAGCGCTCTGTGGTAAGTTGTTTGGGGGGCAAGGGCGACACCTTGGGTCCGATGGGACGGGGGGGTGCGGGCATGGCTTGCACTACCGGAGTGACTACTTTGGGAGCAATAGGCTTAAGCTCCTTCACAGGTTTGGCCGCAGT
>JBJTJB010000625.1:0-1459 GCA_046095245.1 Bacteroidota bacterium
CACGCAGCATACTCGCCTTCGATTTCTTCAACGAGCCCCTGTACTTCGATTCGCTGGCCAGGGAGGACAAGAGTCCGGTGTATTATATAACAAAGAAATGGCACGACATCGTCAAACGGAATTCACCCCATCACCTCAGCACCATCGGGCTTGCCTGCCAGCGTGAGTTATTCGAATGGGATCCGAACCTGATGCAGGTGGACTTCATTTCGTTTCACCCGTACGAGTACGAGCCGGATCAGGTGAGAAATGAATTGTACTGGTACAAGCGATTCGTTGATAAACCCTGGATCATCGGTGAAACAGGGATTCCGGCGGAGAACGATTCCATCCCCTACGATAATCAGGTCTTGTTTGCGCGCAAAACCCTGCAGCGGAACATCGATTGCGGGGGCATGGGCTATTCCTGGTGGCAATTCAAGGATGTAGACTGGGGAGATTTCCATCAGAACTACCTGGGTGTTTTCAGCGGAAATTCCATCACCCTTACCCGCAAGGGTGATACCATTCCGGGAACAGCCAAACCCGTTGTGCAGGAAATTGCTACGTTCGACCCCAGTGGCCGAAGACAAGCTTGCGACTGCCTTCCGAATTATTACAACTTCGGCTCACACACGGCCTTCCGCATTACCGGAAAAGTAGTGGACGAGGATGGGAATCCGCTGGAGGGTGCCGGGGCATTGGCCTGGGACGAATGGTGGATCAACCACCACTTCACCACCACCAAGCCCGACGGTAGCTTTGAACTGTATAGCGAATATCCCTTCTACCACTGGATGGTATCAGCAAGCCGGCATGAAATGATCCGAAAGGACTGCAAACCCGACACGGCATTCATCTCCGGAAACGGGACGCCTACCATCCGCCTGGGTGAAATCCGGTTGAAGCGGCTCGATATCCCTGAGTTGTGGGAGAAAACACCCCTTCCCTGAAGTTTTCAACGATCGCCGCGAAGAGCGGCATCATAGTTGGGATAAACCAGCACCGAATCGAGACCTGCTTCTTTGTGTAGTTGACCGAATTGCCGAATGTATCCGCGTGCTGTCATGGCATCGTGATGCAAGCCGCCATGCACATACTGCAACATCTGAAACAGGTTCAAGCCGATCAACAGGACGATCACAAGGCCAATTCCCGATACAAGGAACCTACGCAGGTGAAGAATCCGATCTACACATACGGCCAGCGGAAACCCGAGCAGCGGATAGATATCAACCATTGCACGCTGACCAAAACTTCCACCATACCACCAGCACCACCAGGAGACCACCACATAAAAATGAATGATCAGCAAGGCGGTGATTCCAGGCTTTAATGCGCTGATGCGCTCGTCTTTCAGAAAAAGTCCGATCAGTGCAAGCAGCATGAGGGGTGTATAGATCAGCCAGCCCCGGCGAAAACCGATAAGTCCTTCCTTCAGCATCGGATCCGAAAAAAAGAAACCTTCTGCCCCATAGGT
>JBJTJB010000626.1:0-2428 GCA_046095245.1 Bacteroidota bacterium
GTTATGTACAGACCGAACTTCTACCTGCTTACCTGGCCAAGGCTGATGTCTTTTTGTTTCAGACCGGATTTGACATTTGGGGATTGGTACTGAATGAGGCCATGGCCGCCGGATTACCGGTAATTGCCTCAGTCCATGCCGGTGCCACTCCCGATCTCGTTGTGGAAGGAAAAACCGGCTTTCAAATCGACTACAGAAATACGGAACAGCTTGCAGACCGGATGGCACAATGTGTCCAGATGGGAAAGGAAAGGCTCCGTGAGATGGGAGAACAAGGCAGGATTCATCTCATGAACAAGGCATCCTTGACAAGTAGCGCCAAAGGCTTTGTATCTGCTCTACCCAACCACCTATTTTCAAAGAAATGAATGTAAAGTACTGGTGGAAATGGTTCCGGGGATTACCGCTCAGCAAGAGTTGGTTCATCGTCCTTATCCTTTTGCGTCCCATCATTGATAATTTTTATGAGCTGAAGGAAACTTCTGCACTGGCCTCACCGCTTTACATTGTCGGCATACTGACGCCGATACTCATCGGAATGAGTTTTTTATCGGGCGACATGGGAAAAAAGTCTGATGCAATCGAGGAATTTCCTTTCCGGATGTGGAGCATTCTGCTTGTGTTCAATGCCGTTGTGTTCTGGTTCATCCAACTGAACATTTCAGCCTTCGGAGATCTGATCAAATACGTGACCCCGGTTTTCCTTTTCTTTTATGCCAGACGCTTCGTTCATACGCGGGAGGACCTGCACGGCATACTCACCACTTTTCTAATTTCCTGCATCTTTCCGATCGGTATATTTCTGTATGAAGTGATTGTAAATCCCATCGCTATCGAATACATCAGTGCAGGTCGAGGAGGAGCATCTCGAATCCGTGGAGCGTATGCCGATGTAATGAGCTATGCCATCTATTTCATCTTATTCATCCTCACGATGGCCTATTATAACCTGCTGAATCTGTACAAGGGAGCAGGAAACATCCGCATCAACAACACCATGCTGATCGGCTCCGTTCTGTTGATTTTTTTCGCGCTCACCCGAATAAACCACGTATCAACCTGGGGGGTATTCCTGGCCATCATCGGATTGTTCTTCGCCCACAACCTGCGAAATGCCAAAGGCTTTTTCCTGGTGATTTTCGCCTTGTTTGTTGTCGGAGTTTTCTTCGCGGAGGATATCTACACAAAATTCCTTGAACCCTTGATCAGCAAGGAGTTGCTCGTGGTTAGCGGTGAATCCGAATCGAACCAGGCATTCAATGGGCGTATGACCCGATGGGAGCGGTATTTCGAAGTGTGGGAACAGATGCCGGCCATCAACCATTTCTTTGGAATTGTATCGTCCAATTTCAAAGAAACGGTTGTGATGATTGGCGGTGGCATGCACAGTGACTATGTGCGTCTTATGTTCATGACCGGTTTTGCCGGACTTGGTTTTTACATCCTGTTCCTGACGGGCATCCTGGCCAAATGGTTCGGACTTGAAATGCCGGAAAAGTTTCTGATCTCGACATCTGTCATTATGATTTTCCTGTGGTCCATCACCACTGTGCCGACTCTCTACGCGCCACTACTTTACATCCTTTATCCGATATACGCCTATAGCCTGTTGCCGAAAGAACGGCAGTGAACCCTATGTCAGTCGCCCAAAAACCCACCGTATTCCTGTTCGGCAAACTTCCTCCGCCGTACATGGGCCCTTCCATAGCGACTGAATTGCTATTACGCTCCTCCTTGAACGATGCGTTCCGGTTGATCCACATCGACACCCGCATCAACTCGAGTTTGTCGACCATGGGAAAATTCAGTTTGAGGAAACTGCTTGGGCAATTCCGGGTGTACTTCCAACTTGTTTCAAAACTGATCAGGCACAGGCCTTCGCTGGCATGGATACCCATCAGTCAAAGCAAGGGCGGATTTACCAAGGACGCCATCCTCATCCTGCTTTGTCGCCTTTTCAGAACACGGGTACTGATTCACTTGCGGGGTAGCGAATTCCGCGAACGGATGGAAAAGGGCTCTGGTCTCTTTTTGAAATTCGTACGGTTCGTGCTTGCGAAAACCTCGGGAGTCATTGTGCTCGGCGAACAACTCAAATCGATTTTTGCGGGATGGATTCCAAGCGATCGGATTTTTGTTTGCCCAAACGGGGGCGACTTCAGTATACCTGAAAAGTCTTCTGATGTTGACGACACGAATCGCCTGCTGTATATCGGGAACCTGCAACCCGGAAAAGGTATCGACGATTTGCTACAGGCGATCTGCCTTCTCCCCGTAGCGATCAGATCGCGTACTGAACTGACCTTGCTGGGTGCCTGGCGCGACGGAGAAACCCGGCAGCGATGTATGGATCTGATACGATCACAACACCTGCCAGTACAAATTTTAGGTCAGGATCAAAGCGGGCGTAAATTCGACCTGCTTTCTC
>JBJTJB010000627.1:0-1543 GCA_046095245.1 Bacteroidota bacterium
ATCACGTTTGTCACGATGGCCGACGAATGGCATTTACGCAAGATCGAAGGGCTGATCGGGCAATCATTGCCCAAAGTCGATTGGCCCAAGGGTGTCGACCGACCCGAAACACTCCACGATGAGAAACAAACCATGCTGCGCGAAATCGACCAGCAGCGGCGCAAGGAGAACCCGGAATTCAAAGGGGCATTCCACGAAAAACGTGCAGTAAAAAAGCCATCGGCAAACAAACGACCCAAGCGCCGTAAATGAAAGAACAAGGTGGTTTGAAGTGGGTGCTGCTGGCTGTGCTTTCGCTGATCTGGGGCAGTTCGTTCATCCTGATGAAACGCGGACTGCAAGCCTTTCCTCCCGACCAGGTTGCCGCCATACGGATGAGTGTTGCCTTTCTTGCCTCCGGACTCCTCGCGCTTCCACGATTGCGTGAGCTGGAATGGCCTAAGGTGAAATACATGGCAGTGGTAGGCATGGTTGGTAGCGGTATCCCTGCATTCCTATTCGCACTGGCACAAACACGCATTTCGTCGTACCTGGCCGGTATGCTGAATGCACTGACGCCACTCTTCACGCTCATGATCGGTGCTTTGCTGTTCCGCTCACGTTTTACAGGCAGGCAGATCACCGGTGTTTTGATCGGTTTTGCCGGAGCATCCGGTCTGGTCTTCATCCGATCGGCCGGCAGCCTTGATTCTGAGTTGTTTTTCACACTGTTGATTGTGCTGGCGACGGTCTGCTATGCCATCAGTGTCAACACGGTGAAGCATTATCTTTCCACACAACATTCGATTCTCATCTCCGCCGTAGGCCTGACATTGGTCGGGATCCCTTACCTGACGTACCTGCTAACAACCGACTTCAGCCAGCGTGTGGTGAACCATCCTCAAGCCATGCCTGCGCTGCTAAGCCTTGTTACTCTTTCCGTGTTCGGAACGGCCTTGTCGAATTTGCTCTTCTTTCGGTTGGTGAAGGATTCCGGAGCACTTTTCGCATCCGCGGTGACTTACCTGATGCCCATCGTCGCGTTGGGATGGGGTATCGCCGACGGCGAATCATTACACCCGGTGCATGTACTTGCATTGGTAACTATCCTGCTCGGCGTAGCCCTGATTAACTGGCCCGAGCGGGATAAAAAAATGAATTGATTTCGTAATCAGGCTTTGCGGATGACCGCCCCTAGTTTCCCCTCGAATTGCTTCATCAGCTTTTGCATGACCGAATCGATCTGTTTTTCCTGCAAAGTGGCTTCGTCATCGCGCAGGATGAAACTCAAGGCATAAGATTTCTTGCCTGTGTCGATCTTATCCCCTTCGTAAACGTCAAAAACATCCACCGCTCGCAACAGTTGTGGCTCAACACTACTTGAAACCGATTCGATTTCAGCGTAGGTGACAGCGCGGTCAAGAAGCATAGAGAGGTCACGGCGAACTTCAGGGAAGCGGGGCGGACCACTGACCTGTTTCAGTTCGAGGGCGCTCAGTTCTACCAGAAGTTCTGAATTGATTTCGGCAGCGTACACATCCTGATCAATCCCGGAAGCGCGGCA
>JBJTJB010000628.1:0-3273 GCA_046095245.1 Bacteroidota bacterium
CAACTGGCAACCATCCACTGTGATGTGCCTGTCACCTTGGATGAAGAGCAGCTGCTGGTGACTGATCCTCACAAGGACCAGCTGCTCGAATTGTTCAAGGAACTGGAGTTCCGCAGATTGGCTCAGCAGGTGCTCGGTGAAGAAATTCAAACCCCTGTTGCGCCGGCCACCAACGGACAGATGGATCTTTTTTCCACTGCCAGCGCTCCGGTACCATTGCTTCAACAGGACGGGGAAACGGCTTCAAGCGAATTGCTGGCCAACGCGCAGACGACTGCTCATACCTATACGCTGGTAGAAGGACCGGATGCCATCCTCCAACTCACCGATGCGCTACGGAAGGCTCCCGCATTCAGCTTTGACACCGAAACCACCGGACTGGATTCCTTATCGGCCGATATCGTAGGTTTATCCTTTAGCACAACCGAACATGAGGGATGGTATGTCCCTCTCCCCCCCTCCTACTCCGAAGCCAAGGCCATCCTGGATCAATTCAGCGAGGTGTTGGGCAGTCCCGACATCCTGAAGATCGGACAGAACATCAAGTACGACCTGAATGTGTTGTCGAGGTATGGGATCGATGTACAGCCTCCGCTGTTCGACACCATGGTAGCGCACTACCTTTTACAGCCCGACATGCGACACAACATGAACGCGCTGGCAGAAACCTACCTCCATTACTCCCCCATACCGATTGAACAGTTGATCGGAAAAAAAGGCAAGGACCAGGGAAACATGCGTGATGTGGATCCTGCATTGGTATGCGAGTATGCCGCGGAGGATGCCGATATCACCCTGCAATTACAGCAACAGTTCTCTCCCCGGCTGGAAGAAACGGGGACACGCACGCTCTTTGACGATGTTGAAATTCCCCTCATCCCGGTGTTGGCCGGAATGGAACGGGAAGGCATCCGGATCGATCTGGATTCGCTGCGGGAATTCAGCGGACAACTCGAGGAAGAGATCCGAACCATCGACAAGCAGATCCAGGAAATGGCCGGAACGCCCTTCAACGTCAGTTCACCACGGCAGGTCGGTGATATCCTTTTCGAAGTCCTGCGCATCGCCGAGAAACCTAAGAAAACCAAGACCGGACAATATGCCACCAGCGAGGACATCCTCAGCAAGCTCAGTGGTAAACACCCCATAGTAGACCGCATCCTTGATTACCGCGAACTGGTCAAACTCAAATCGACTTACGTTGACGCCTTACCGCAACTGATCAATGCCCGCACCGGCCGCATCCATACCACCTTCAACCAGGTGGTGGCCGTTACCGGACGGCTGAGCAGCGACAATCCGAACCTGCAGAACATCCCCATCCGCACGGCCCGCGGTCGTGAAGTACGCAAGGCCTTCGTAGCACGCGACAGCCAACACGTCCTTTTATCGGCCGATTACTCGCAGATCGAATTGCGCATCATGGCCCATTTGTGCAAAGACCCCGGACTTACAGGAGCTTTTTCAGACAACCTCGACATCCATTCCTCCACTGCAGCGAAAGTCTTCGGAGTACCCTTGGAGGAAGTGACATCCGAAATGCGGCGCAGGGCCAAAATGGTCAATTTCGGGATCATCTACGGCATCTCCCCTTTCGGCTTGTCGGAGCGGCTCAACATCCCACGCAAGGAGGCCGCAACAATCATCGAAAACTATTTCCGTGAATATCCGCTGATCAAAGATTACATGGAAAGTGCGGTTGAACAGGCCAGAAGCAAGGGCTACGTGGAAACCCTGCTGGGCAGACGCCGCTACCTGCGCGATATCAACAGCCAGAATCCGACCGTACGCGGATTCGCCGAACGTAATGCCATTAACGCTCCGATACAGGGCTCGGCAGCCGATATGATCAAAATCGCCATGATCAGGCTACAGAAAACCCTTGAAGAGCGACGTCTCCGTTCGAAGCTTGTGCTGCAGGTACACGATGAACTTGTGTTGGACGTGCCGCAAGAGGAAATCGAGGAAGTGAAAGACCTTGTCGTACGACACATGGAAAGTGCACTGCCACTGAGTATTCCTGTCCTGGTCGAATCGGGAACCGGAAACAATTGGCTGGAGGCGCATTGAGGAATTGATCCATATCAGGACCACGGGTGACTAAGGTCTTTGCGGTGAAGCATGGGTTGTACTCAAATTTGAGGACAGCTTTTAACACCATGAACACCTTCCCTCCCAGCCGACGCATGGCCGTGTGGATCGACCAAGCCAAGGCGCATTTCATCGACCCGGATCAACCCATGATTCCCATTCAAAGTGTCCATTCCGACCTCGAACCCAGACCCCGCACCCGCGGAGAAGGTCCGGAGGGGGTTCGCCTCGGGGGCTATCGGTCAACCGACAACGAACACCACCGGAACAACAAGGAGGAATCGGTATTGCGCGATTATTACCGCCTGCTGGCCGACCGCCTGGAAGTATACCCGGAGATTTACCTCTTCGGCCCGGGTGAGGCACGCAAGGAACTCTACAACCTCTTGCACGAGGACAGCCGATTCCGCAAACACCGGATCGAGACTGAAACCTGCGGCCCCTTGAGCGAAAACCAACTCAGGGCAAAGGTTCGGGAGCATTTCAACTCAGTCGTCGGCTGAATCGGGGCTCTCACGGCGACGGAATGCCGAAAACGCCGCGTTGAATTCGCTTGACAGGGTCTTCAATTCTGCTGGTCCGGTGCCGGCCATCAGGTACACTCGACCATCGGTTCCGAACAGGATCACAGCCATTAAAATCCTGTCGGCAGTAGCTGCACGCACCCGGAAACCACTCAGCGAGTCGAGCGTGATGGATTCCGCGTTCGGCTTCATGCTCGTATCGGTGCCCGGGATTTTCATGCACTGGGTCAATGCATAGGCCTTCAAATCGGTACTATCGCGGTTGATGCGTGCGGTGCCGGCAACCATCAGCGGTGCGGGTGGACCGGAAAAACGGGTGGCTCCGCGTGCAAGCAGCAGCGACTTTCCGTTGAGTTGTACAGGCCGGAATCCTGATCCTGATGCACCGAACGTGAAAGGAAGGACAGAAAGCGGATTCGCATCGTCATTGGCATCGTACACAACCGTTTCAAGGGCCGATCGGATGCGTTGCGCCATGGCCGTATCGGAAGCAGGTGAAAATCCACTGATGGAAATCGTACGCACCGAATCGCCCAGTACCAGCATCTGCTTGATCATTTCCCCCTTCCGTCCCTTTTCAGGAATCACAAACAAACGGGCCGAACCCGAAGCAAGCTGAAGCTCTTCGGTTCGCAGGATTTGCATGCGCATGCGCGGA
>JBJTJB010000629.1:0-11520 GCA_046095245.1 Bacteroidota bacterium
GGCTGTTAGTTTGAAAGTGTGATTATTTGAAATATGGTGATGCGATTTCTAGCTATATGCCACGGTTCAGTACCGAATCCCCGGCCCTTCTGCTTCCGCTCGCTTCGGCTGCACTCAGCACATGCAGTAACCGGTATACACAGTCTTTCCCCTCACCTCCCTTTCCGTTTTCGGATGGAGGTATCCAGGAGGCTGCTCACGGTGATCATCCAGCCAACGGGATAGGGAAGCATGAGGAGCCACCAGGCACTGAGTTGTGCTTTTTGTAGACTACCGTTTTCGGAAAAGAAATACAGAAAGAAAACACCCACCACAATCATCCGGGCGGTGGTGACGTAGAGTCTGCGGCGGGGATCTGCGCTGATCTTAACCTGTATGGCGAGGAGGAGGCTGCCCGCTGCAATCAGCACAGCACCCCGTATGGGATCGAGCGCACCGAGCACCAGCATGGCAACAGCGAGGATGCGCAACACGCGGTATCGCGGCGGAGGTCGGTCCATGCAGGAAAGATAGTCAATCGCTGCAACAGGTCCAAGAGCTGCGTGGGCTGCCGTGTTCAGGCCTTGGGCTTTCGGCGTGCTGCCGGGCGTGCATGGGTTTCGAGCATGCGTTGCTTTTCGGCACGTACCGCCCCGTCTTTTCGCAGGGCCCACAAGCGCTCCACCTGCGGTCGCACGCTCTGTTCCATATCGATGAGCGGTCGAGGGTAATCGCGGCCCAGGCGGATGCTGTAAAAGGCTTCGTCCATGAGGGTCATGGTCCATGGTTTGTGCAAAAGCGGCAAAGGCAACGCCGCCAGCTCCGGAACCCATTGCCGGGTGAAGGCCCCCTCGGGGTCGTGCTCCAGGGCGTTCTTCACCGGGTTGTACACGCGGATGGTGTTGATGCCCGTGGTTCCGGCCTGCATCTGGATCTGCGGATAATGGATGCCGGGTTCGTAATCCAGAAAATAACGGGCAAGGATATACGCTACTTCGCGCAAGTCCTGTCCGAGGTGGGGGGTGAGAAAGGAAACAACCATGGCCCGCATGCGGAAGTTGATCCATCCGGTGGCGGTCAGGCATCGCATGCAGGCATCGATGAGCGGAACCCCCGTGTTGCCTTCAGCCCAGGCTTTCACCCACTCCGGACGCAGGTTGTGTTCCAGGCGTTCGTAGCCGCGGTTGATGCACTCGGTTTCGTAGCGGCACTCCACTTCGAATTTCTGGATGAAGTGGCAATGCCATTTCACGCGCTCCAAAAAAGCCAGGTAGGGGCGCTTGGTGGGCAGTTCACTCATCCGCAGGCGGGTGGCCTGGTACACCTGGCGTATGCTGAGATTGCCCCAGGCCAAATAGGGCGACAAGCGCGAGCAGGAGGTGCGACTTTCGCCAGGCTTGCTGATGTGGCGCATGTAATTCACTCCCCGCCCGTTCAGAAATCCACGGAGGTATTGCCAGGCCATGTGTTCGCCCGGCGCCTGCATGCCCTGCGGAGTTTGACTCCACCGGTGTACGCACTCGGCCGGTATCGGAAAGAAGGGTGCTGTTGGTTCCACTGCTGCGGCTGTGAATGAAATTTCACCAATCGGCTGCTCCATGAAGGCAAACCAGCGCCGGTCCCAGTGCTGTCGGTTGCGGATGCCACGCAGGATACCGTCGCGCTGGAATTCAGTCCAGGTAATCCCGAGCAGGCGAAAAGCCTCTGCAAGGCGAAGGTCGCGGTCGTAGCTAGCTTGTATTCCACTCTCCCGGTAACTGAACACGGTATCGACGCTGTAATGCAGGGTCAGGAATTCGAACACGTCTTCGGCATCGGCATAGGCCATCACCACCGGATGCGGATGTGCATCTGCATTTATGGCCTGAACAGAGCCGTACTGGAAGGCAAGGTGGCGCGTAGAAGTGTCGGGGTGCGCCATGAGGCCCGGCTCAAACAGGAAGAGTCGCAGGTAAGGAAGCCCCGCCGCCTCAGCAGCTTGCAGGGCAGCATGGTCGTGGTCGCGCAGATCGCGCTTGTGCCAAACGATATTGATGCGCTGCAGACCCATGGTCTACTCAACACACCACAACAGGAATGGTTTTCTGCAGGTGAAAAGGTTTGTCCGCTTCAGTTCAACGGATTAAGCGGATCTGGCCCTGGGTCCGTTTCTTGAGGCCTTTCCGGGTCATGACTTCAACATCATACACGTAAACCCCTTCGGGACAGGGCTCGCCACTTTGCTGGAATCGACCATCCCAGGACTGATCGCAATTCCCAGTTGCAAAGACGATTTTCCCCCAGCGATCGTACACACGGTAACCGCAGCTTTGCAGCCCGATTCCGTAAACCGTGAATCCCTCGTTGCGACCATCGTCGTTCGGCGTGAAGGTGTTGGGCACATAAAAGGCGTAGTCATCCGGAACTTCCACCCGTACAGTAGCCGTTGCGCTGCAGCCCCGACTATCCGTAACGGTAAGTATATAGCTTGCAGAAGAATCAGCAGTCAAGGTCAAGGCAGAGGATGCGCTTCCATCACTCCACGCAAAGGAATAGCCCGGAATACCCCCGAACACCTGGGCATCGATGTTGAGATCCTGTCCGATAAAAACAGGACCGATTGCTGGCAAGGACACCAGCAAAGGATCTGGTTGTGTTATTTCCAAGGTACTGGAAACTGTACATCCATTGGCATCTGTCACCAATGCCGTGTAAGTTCCGGCTGTCAGCCCGGTGAGTACCGCTTGGTTCTGGCCTGTGTTCCAGGTGATCGCATATGCCTGTGTTCCACCCGTAACCAGCAGCGTAGCCGTCCCATCTGCCAATCCATGACAGGACACATCGTTTCCGATCAGTGTAGACACCAGGTCGGGAGGTTCGTTCACCACGAAGGTTTGAGTGGCCGTACACGCGTTCGCATCTGTCACCAGAACCTGGTAGGTTCCGGCTGCAACACCCACAAGATCCTGGATGGCAGTGCCGTTCGACCAATTGAAGAGGTAGGGCGAAATGCCTCCATTGACTCCGATGTCGATGCGACCACTTTGATTCGCATAGCAGGTAAGATCCTGTGCCGTTCCTGCTACCAGCAATTCGGTCGGTTGCGTAACCGCCGTCGATTGATCGCTTGTGCACCCGTTGCCATCTGTGACCACTACTGTGTATGTGCCGGCTGATATTCCGTTTAAAGCCGGTCCGCTTATCGTTGAATTCCAGGAGTACTGATATGGTGCGGTTCCACCTGAAACAGTGGCGCTGATTGATCCATCCGATCCACCGAAGCAGCTTACATCAACAGGGTTGGTGGAACAGGCAAGAATCGCAGGTTCAGAAACGAGTGCGGATTGAACCGTTGTGCATCCATTGGCATCGGAAATGGCTACCGAATAGGTGCCGGCAGCAATCGACTGTAGATCCTCGCTGAAGGTTCCGCTTGACCATGTAGTGATGTAGCCGGGTGTTCCTCCGCTGATTTGCAGATCAATACTTCCGGTTTGGTCGCCTGCACACAGCAGATTGCTCACCACGGTGACGGCCTGCAAGGGAGGGGGTTCCGTCACAAGGGCTGTTGCGCTTACCGTACATCCGAATGCATCGCTGACCAACAGGGTGTATGTGCCTGCACCGACTGCTGCAAGCTGCGCTGCGGATGATCCTGTTGACCACAAGTAGTTGTATCCGGCGGTTCCTCCACTGATCAGTGGTGCGAGCGATCCGTCGAAATAGCCGTTACACGTGGCCGCATTCGCAATCAATGCAAGCTGTAGCGGAGCAGGTTCGCCGATGGTAACTATTGTGTTTGCTGTGCAGCCTTGCTGATCACTTACGGTAAGGGTATACGTATTGGCCTGTACGTTGATCAGGTCCTGGGTAGTTGATCCGTTGCTCCACGTGTACTGATACACCGGTGTCCCTCCGCTTATACTTGCGTCCACCGTCCCTGTGGCAAAACCGCTGCATCCCGGTGCGGAAAGCTGCGTTGTAATGAGCAAGGGTGCGGGTTGTGTTATGGTAGCAGACGCGGTTGTGGTACAGCCTGCATCATCGCTTACAATCACCCAATAGGTGCCGGCTGTAAGTGAAGCGATGTCTTCGCTGACCTGTCCGGTGTTCCATGTAAAGTCAAGTGTGCCGCTTCCTCCTGTGGCACTGAGATCGAGGGAGCCATCTGCACCACCTGAACAAGAGACTGCGCCGGTCGTAATTCCTGCGATCAGGGGTGGTGGCTCTGAAATCAGGAAAGAGGTTGTTTGCGTACAGCCGTTGGCATCGCTTACCACCACCGTGTAAGCACCCGCGGACAATGCGGTAAGGTCCTGGCTGGTTTGCCCGCCCGACCATACATATGCGTATGCGCCCACTCCACCCGAAACGCTAAAATCGATTGATCCGCTCTGGTCTCCGAAACATGTAAGGTTACCGGTCACCCCGCTCACAAGGATCGGAGCCGGTTCCGCAATACCGGCCACTGCCTGGGCGGTACAGCCCGATGCATCGGTGAGCGTTACGGTATAGCTCCCGTTCCCGATTCCGGAAACGTCTTGACTGATTGCTCCTGTACTCCATACATAGGTGAACGATCCGGTTCCTCCGGAAGCTGTCAGATCAAGTGCACTCAACCCCGATCCACTGCATGCGGCATTGCTTACCGCTATCTGCAACACGAAGGGTGGAGGTTCTGCTACACTTGCCGTGATGATGTATTCGCACTGCCGTGCATCGGTAATGCTTAGTGTATACACGCCACCGGTGAGCGAAGCAATGTCTTCTGCAACCTGGCCTCCCGACCACAAAAAGGTCAGCGGGGCTGTTCCTCCGGACATGTTCACATCAATGGCTCCACTTGGAATCCCCGGACAAGCAACATCGGTCACTGCTGCCGTTGACGTGATGGGCGCAGGTTCGGTCACAACAACAGAGGCTGTTTCCGTGCATCCGTTGTTGTCGGTTACCAGTACCGAATACGTTCCCGCTTGAAGGCCGGAAGGATCCTCACTTCCGGAACCATTCGACCACTGGTAGGTATATCCCGGTGTGCCGCCTAAAACGCTCAGATCAATACTGCCACTTGCATCTCCGGCGCAATTCAGATCAACGGGAAACAGCACCAGCTGCACTGCCGTGGTTTGACTGCTCAACTGTGCTGAAGCACTTGCAGTACACCCCAGTACATCGGTTACACTAACGGTATAGGTTCCATCGGTTAGTTGTGCTATATCCTGAGTACTGGCTCCGGTTGACCAACTGTATTGATAGGGACCGGAGCCGCCCGAAACAGTCAAATCAATCGAGTTGGTACCGCTCCCGCTGCACACGGCATTTAAAGCCTGGACTTGCAACACCATTTGGCTTGCCTGGGTAACGGGGATCGAAAGTGAAAGGCTGCAGGCATTCGCATCGGTCACAGTGACCGTATAGGATCCGGCAGGTAGTGATTGTACATCTTCTGTAATCGCACCGGTCGACCAGCTATACTGGTATCCGGCCGTTCCGCCGGCAACCGACAGATTGATGCTTCCGGTACTCGCCCCGAAGCAACTGATGTTGGTGGGCGTGCCATTCAAAACCAATGTGCTTGGTGCATTGACCTGCGCGCTTGTACTTACTGTGCAGCCGTTCTGGTCCGTAACAGTTACACTATACGATCCCGCAGGTACACCGACAATATCCTGCGTACCGACCCCGGTTGACCACAGGTAGCTGTAGCCTGGAGTACCCCCCTGAACGGATAGGTCGATTGAACCTGTGCTGCCACCAAAACAGTCGACTGCATCGGGTTGTGTTGTAAGTAAAACCGGAAAAGGAGCGGTGACTGTAGCACTGAGTTGCGTCGTACAGCCTTCTGCGTCGGTCACTGTTACAGCATAGTTTCCGGCAGCCAGGCCTACAGGATCCTGCTGAGTCGTACCGTTCGACCACGCATATGTATATCCGGGCGTACCACCGGAAGGCGCGAGATCGATACGGCCATTGTTTCCCCCTGCACAAGAAACAGAAGTGCTGGTTGAGGAAAGAAGCAGGGCAGGAGGCTGTGTAATGACAAGGTTGGCAATGGCAATGCAATTGTTGGCATCGGTGACAGTCACCGCATAATTGCCGGCGCTGAGCCCTGATGCCGTTACTCCGGCACCCCCCGATGACCAGGATACCCCATAGGCCGAACTGGCATTCACCTGAATTTGTGCCGAGCCATCAGAGCCCCCGAAGCAGGAAACAGGAATGGTTTGGGTGTTGCTGATAACCGGAGCAGTGGCCGCACTCACTGCCTGATTGAATGCCGCGGTACACCCGTTCTGGTCAGTAACCGTGACCGTATAATTTCCGGAGGCCAGATTGCTTGCCTGTGCCGAGCTTGCTCCGGTGTTCCAGAGGTAGGTATATCCGGGAGTACCACCACTTGGCAATACACTTGCTGTTCCTGTAGCAGCCTGACACTGTGTCAAGGTGGATGAGGTTTGTGCCTGGATGGCAGGAGGGGCCGTCAGCGCAGTATCAAAAAAGAAATCACAACCCAATTGATCGGTGATGGTGCAGGTGTATGATCCGGCTGGCAATGAAGAAACCGAACCGCTGTTAAGTCCTGCCTGATTCCAGGTGAAGGTATAGGGTGGTGCTCCTCCAAGCAGGTTCAGACTGATAGATCCGTTGGACGCACCCGGACACGTTGGTTGTGTTAAAGTAGGGATGAGTACGATGCCGGTCAATTCGATTGAAATCGCATCGATGAAATTCCCGATTGTCTGGTTGTTGACGGCAGAGGAGACAGAGGTGAAGAGAATCCGCCAATTTCCGGAAGCGCCCGCCGGAAACGTATAGCTCACCGTATTATAGACCCAGGCCGTGTTGCCGGCCGAAAAATTCCCCAGGCTGGTGTAAGGGCCACCAACCGGACCCACTTCAACCGACATCACATCCACACCGGCCCGACCACGGTGTGCGAACGAAATCTGTGCTGTGCTACCATTCGGAACCGGAAAATCCTGATAGATCGACGAGGCATAATTCGCATTCAACTCAATGTACTGCAGTCCGCTGAAACTTGGAACTCCATTGTAGCCTGTTCGCCATACTTCAAGTATCCCGTCGGGCGCAGAGGTGTTCCAGCAGTCGATATTGCCCTGATTTGCAAACACCAATCCCTGAAAAACCGTGGTTACAATGTTGTTCTCGAAATCCGCGTTGCACAGAATCGGGCAGGTATAGGTCTGTTGTGCGCCCGAAATCCGGGGCAAAAGCACCACAGCCAGAAGAAGTCCGATGAAAAACCGCATTTGAATAAAGACATCGGTTAAACACCGAAGCGTGAGTAAAGTTCAGTTAAAAAATAACCCGGTTCAAGGATTATTTGATCAAATCACAGTTCAGGCCCTATAGCTCCTTGCCGCAATGCGGGCAGCAAGGGGATGGGGCGCTCTCCTTTCGGGTCAGTTTATCGATGAAGGATGCACTCAGGATACCGGTGGGCAAAGCCACCAGTCCGATGCCGAGCACGGCGATTACGCTGCTGATGATTTTCCCTCCCACCGTTACAGGCACCACATCTCCATAGCCCACCGTGGTAAGTGTACAGATGGCCCACCAGAATGCGGCTACAATGTTCGGAAAGGCATCCGGTTGCACATCGCGCTCCACATAATACATCAGGGTTGAGGAAACCACCAACACGATGAAGGAGACAAATACGGTGGCGCTCAGCTCGGCGCGTTTCTCCGCAACCACCTCCTGGATGAGTTGCATGGAGCGCATGTAGCGATTCAGTTTGAAGAGCCGTGCCAGGCGAAGCAGGCGCAGGATGCGTAAAATCCGGAGATCGAAGGGAATCAGCAGGTGGAGATACGCAGGTAAAACCGCCAGCAGGTCAATGAGCGCCATGGGCGACAGCATGTATTTGCCTACGGCTTTGGTCCGGCTCAAGTGCGGATATTTCAGGTCGGCGGTGAATAGTCTTGCCAGGTATTCTGCGCTGAATACGGCAATGGAAAACAACTCAAACACATGAAAGGCCTGTGCATAGCGGGTATGCAGGGGCTCGAAGGATTCGAGGACAATGGCCGACACATTCAGGAAAATGAGTAGCGCAATGCCGTTGTCGAACAAGCGGGCGCTCCGCGTCGTTTTGTTGTTTTCGTCAATCAGGTCGTAGAGTCGTTGGCGCATGTTCAGTCGGGGCTTATCCCGAAAGTAAGGATTCGGTTCGGCTTCATTCACCCCACAAAGGACAGTTTTCGCCCCGAATTACAGGTCTTTGGTCACAGGAAGCAGGGCAAGCACTGCTTATGAAGGCTTTATTGGGGTATCCGGAGGTGTGGAAAAACCACCTGCGGGCTGTTCATCATCAGATAAAACAACGTCTCGATACATGTCACTCTTTACCCTTACTTCCCGTTTGCCCTATGCGGTGCTGACGGGTACCTTGCTGAGCCTGTTTTCACAAAAGGTTTCGGCGCAAACCAACAACACCTTCGTGCAGCTATCGCCAGCCTCGGGTGATGTATGCTACGGTATGCAAGCCAACCTGAGCGTTTCGGGGAACAGTTTCAATCCGGTGAGTTATCTCTGGAGCGACGGGTCGACCGGCACCTCCATTCAACTGAATACGTCCGGAACATACACCGTGACGGTCACGGGGTATCGGGGCTCGAGCAATCGCCTGGTAACCCTCACCCGTACACGCACCTATTCCGTATTGCCACGACCTGAGTTATCGGTAGCGCGTGGCCCCTGGGTGTGCAAGGGCGATACGGTGATGCTGGCCTCTACACCGGGCTATCCGGCCTATGCCTGGAGCGATGGTTCAACGGCCGCCAATTTCAGCAAGGCGATGAATACGGTCACCAACGGTGCCGTGTTGGATACGGCTACGGTATATTATACTGCATCGATTCCGGGGCTGTGCTCGGCGAAGTCCGATGAGATTATAGTCCGCAGCATACGCCTTCCGAAACTGGGCAGCAGCTTTTGCAGCCGCAACGACTACACGCCATCGGATTCGGCCCGCATCGAGCTGGTGATTCCGTACCTCTATCCTGTAGCCTTCGATGTGGAATTCGAGCAGGTGAGCGATCCCAGTCGTGTTCTTTCTCAACAAGTCACCAACCCACGCCGCTGGGTGTACCTGAGCGGACTCACCCCCGGCGAGCAGTATGCAGTGCGTACGCGTCCGGTCATCAACGGAGTCCCCTATTGCTGGGGCGATGTGTGCACCATCGGACTGAGCGCACCCGGCAGTAAGACCGGAACGATCACCAAAGCTGAAATCAACCAGTACATCTTCTATTCCATCGACGGACGGTACATGGGCGAAGTGGACGCATCGCAGTACGATACGATGTGGTTCCGCAATCAACTCCCCAAAGGAACCTATGTCGTGATCGGCAACGGTCCACAGGGAATCGTTGAACGCAAGGTGATGAACAACTTCGATTATTAAACAGATTACATCATAACCTGTTTGAAGAAGGGCCCCGGATGGGGCCTTTTTATCTTATACCAGCATCAACTGAAGTACTACAGCGAAAATCATTGCAATATCAACCCGCACGATGTACCTTCACGATGATGATTCGATTGCTGCTACTATTGCTTGTGACGCCCTATCTGTCAGTGGCGCAGAGCAACCTCAACATCCAGTTCCGTTCGCAGCTCCCCTATGCAAGCACCGTCGATTTATCGAATATCTGGGGTTATGTCGATTCCCTGGGCAATGAGTATGCCCTGGTCGGGGCTCAAACCGGCCTCTCCATTGTGGATGTGAGCAATCCGGCGGCGCCGGTGCAGAAGTACCTCATCCCCGGTACGAATTCGTTTTGGCGTGAAGTGCAAACCTGGGGCAAGTATGCCTATGTGACCACCGAAGGGTGTTGCAACGGATTGCAAATTGTCAACTTGTCGAACCTGCCGGGGACACCGACCTCGAAGTACTGGACCGGCTCGGGTGCTATCGCCGGGCAAGTCGGTAAGATCCATACTGTGCACATCCGCGACGGTTATGCTTATCTAAACGGATCCACCCTTTTTGGCGGAGCCAGTCTGATCTGCTCCCTTGCTGATCCCTGGAATCCGGTCTATCTGGGAAATACGCAGTTGGCTTTTTCTGGCAACCTCCGCTATGTACACGATTGTTTTGTTCGCAACGATACCTTGTGGGCGGCACACATTTACGGAGGATTCTTCTCCGCCATCAATATCAGCAACAAATCGGCGCCCGCATTGATTGCCACACAAACCACACCGGGAAGCTTCACCCACAACACCTGGATGTCGGATCAAGGAAGCCGTGTACTGTATACCACCGACGAAGTCAGCAATTCGGTACTGGCCGCATACGATGTCAGCAATACGGGTAACATCACACAACTCGACCGCTTGCAGGGAATCCAGGGCAGCGGCTCGATCCTCCACAACACCTATGTCCGGAATGGGTTTGCCATCAACTCCTATTACAAAGACGGTATTACGATAGTGGATGTATCCCGACCCGATAACCTGATTACCGTCGGTCGGTTCGACACGTATCCGCAAGGAAGCGGGAATGGATTCAACGGAGCCTGGGGCGTGTATCCGTATCTGCCCTCGGGAAACATCCTAGTTTCGGACATCGACAATGGCTTGTTTGTACTCACGCCTACGTATGTACGCGCTGCATGGCTGGAAGGAACGGTGCGCGATTCCTGCAGCAATGCCCTGCTTTCTTCCGTCAACGTGCGCATCCTCAGCGGGACACACCACGATGAACAGAGCAAACTTACCGGCGTATACAAAAGCGGAACAGCCACGGCAGGTACGTTCACGGTTCAGTTCAGTAAAAGCGGATACGACACCTTGAACATACCGGGAGTGACCCTGCAAAACGGGGTGCTCACCACGCTGAATGTGCGCATGAGGCCTTCCGCAGCCGTTAAGCTGGGAACAGCTCTTGTGCAGCAACCTTCTTGCACGGGACAAAGCAATGGCAGCATCGATATCCAACTCCTGAACAATCCGTCCGGGCTGGTCTATTCCTGGTCGACCGGCGCAACTTCCCAGGACCTATTGTCCATTCCGGCCGGCACATACACCCTTACGGTGAGCGATGGCCTTGGATGTACTGCCACACAACAGCACACGCTCATTCAACCGGCAAACCCTTGCTCGGTACTGGTCAGTGTCCGGGTGTTTATAGAAGGCCGTTACAGCGGAAACCAATCCATGAACAGCCTGAGCGGCGGCATGGTAACCGATACCCTCATCCTACAACTTCGCCAGCCGGCGAGTCCCTATGGCGTGCTGTTGAGCGCGCAGGCAACTGTCGATACCAGCGGATGGGCACATTTCATTTTTCCGCCTTCGATTTGGCAGCAGTCGGCCTACGCCGTGATTCGGCACCGCAACAGCCTCGAAACCTGGAGCAAGACTCCGCTTTCCTTTCCGGCCGGAACAAAACAGTTTCAACTGGGGGTGCTGGGCGGCGTATTGCGCAGCGTCCCCGATCTGATCGACGCGCAGGAGTAGGTCTTTCCTAAATGCCTTTGAGTACTTCCGACAGGTTATCGGTGAAGCCGATCCCATCGCCCACGCGCACCT
>JBJTJB010000630.1:0-4568 GCA_046095245.1 Bacteroidota bacterium
TACCATCGGTGCACGTTTCAATCTCTGATTCATCACTTGACCCGAGGAAGACCTCTCCTTCATCAGGAGGGGTTTTTCATATTCGGGCCCTGCGCCACTGGTTGTTTCGATGGCAAAAATCACTTACCTCACCGAAGAAGGACTTCGCAAACTACAGGACGAACTAGCTCATCTTAAGAATGTCGAGCGACCGAGTATTTCCCGGCAGATTGCAGAGGCGCGCGACAAAGGAGACCTTTCAGAAAATGCCGAATACGATGCAGCCAAGGATGCTCAAGGACTCCTTGAGCTCAAGATTTCGAAGATGGAGGAGTTGGTGGCATCCGCACGGTTAATTGATGAATCCAAGTTGGATACCTCCAAGGTGTCCGTGTTGTGTAAAGTGAAGATCAGGAACCTGAGCAACAAAGCCGAAATGGCTTATATTCTCGTTGCAGAAAACGAAGCTGACCTCAAGGCCGGAAAAATTTCTGTTTCCTCACCGATCGGGAAGGGGCTGCTCGGCAAAAAGGTGGGTGAGGTGGCAGATATCACCACGCCCGGAGGGGTGATGAAGTTCGAGATATTGGATATTTCATTGGCCAGTTCGTGATATGCCGTCCATTTTCACACGTATCGTAAACGGAGAGATTCCCTGCTATAAGATTGCGGAGGACGACCACCATCTTGCTTTTTTAGACATCATGCCCCTTGTGGAGGGACACGTGCTGGTTATTCCCAAAGTGGAAACCGATTATTTGTTCGATTTGGATGTGGAGGCTTTTCGCAACCTCTGGTCATTTGCATATTCCGTGGCACCCGCTATACGTTCTGCCATACCCTGCAAGCGCGTCGGTGTGGCGGTTATCGGCTTGGAGGTGCCGCATGCGCACATTCACCTGATTCCGATGAATCATGTTGGCGACATCAATTTTACTCAAGCCAAACTGAATCCGGGCCACGAGCGCCTTGCCGAAATCGCACGATTGATACGCGAGAAATACTGAGGCTATCAGGCTACCCTGTCGGGATTTTGATTCAAAAAGCCTGACCAGGTTCCCTTGGAGCCCGACTTCTTTCCGCTTCCCGTTTTTTTAGCCCTTGCCTCGCGCTCAGAAGCCAGGGCAATGGCAGTACCGCTTGTTTGGAAATGATGACAAAGAGCAACACCCACGGCATCGGTTGCATCGAGGTGCTTGGGCGATTGCTCAAAAGCCAGAATTCGCTGTAGCATAGCCGAAACCTGTTGCTTGCTGGCTCCCCCTTTTCCGGTGATGGATTGCTTGATCAGTCGCGGCGAATACCCGGTAACTGGTATGTTCCGATACAAAGCCGCAGCCATGGCAACCCCTTGTGCACGTCCGAGCTTAAGCATCGATTGCACGTTTTTACCAAAGAAGGGTTCTTCGATGGCCAGTTCGTCGGGAAGGTGCGTGTCAATCAATTCAAGCATTCGCCGGAAAATAACCCGCAATCGGTCGAGGTGATCGGTATCGGCCGCAAGCTTCAATACTCCTGCCGAAACCAATTCAATCCTGCTTCCCGTAATGCGGATTACACCATAGCCCATAACTACGGTTCCTGGATCGATGCCCAAAATGATCCGCTCTTTTGCTTTACTCATCCCTGCAAATGTGGCCATTTGCGGTGAACCTCCCAGCATACGATTCCGGCACATACCGCTACGTTCAGGCTGTGCTTTGTTCCCGACTGAGCAATTTCGAGTGCGCCATCGCAAAGGTCAACCACATCCTGGCTGACCCCATCCATCTCGTGCCCGAAAACAATGGCGAGTGAAATTGAGACCGGCATTTGTTCAAGCGGAATGCTGCCCTGCACCTGCTCGAGGGCATATACCTTAATTCCATCGGACTGAAGTGCCTTCACGGCATCAACCGTGCTATCGTGGTAGCTCCAGGGTACCGACTCCGTAGCGCCCAGGGCGGTTTTACTGATTTCCCGGTGTGGTGGTCGAGCGGTTATTCCACAGAGGTGAATGTGGGCTATCCGGAAGGCATCGGCCGATCGGAAAACCGATCCCACATTTAATGCACTGCGCACGTTGTCGAGAACAAGGTGCACAGGTATTTTGGGTGTTTGACGGTATGTGTCCAGGTCGGGTCTCCCCAAGGCCTCGTTGCTGATCTTCTGCACGCGAATCGGTATCTTAGCACAAAGTTAGAAAGCGTCGTGAAAGAGGATACACCGTTGATGCAGCAGTATAACAGCATCAAGTCCAAATACCCCGATGCATTGCTTCTGTTCAGGGTCGGTGACTTTTACGAAACCTTTAATGAAGACGCTGTTCGGGCAAGCAAGGTGCTGGGTATTGTATTGACCAAGCGCAGCAATGGAGCTGCTGCTGATATGGACCTTGCGGGATTTCCGCACCATTCCCTCGACACCTACCTGCCCCGCCTTGTCAGGGCTGGTTTGCGTGTTGCAATTTGTGATCAACTCGAAGATCCCAAGACCACAAAAAAGATCGTAAAGCGTGGTGTTACGGAAGTGGTAACCCCCGGTGTCACCTTCAGCGATAAAATTCTCGAACAAAAAAGCAACAACTTTCTGGCCGCTTGGGTTCCGATTGAAAGTCGGTTCGGACTCGCTTTTCTGGATGCCAGTACCGGTGAATTCTTTGTTGCAGAAGGTGATGCAGAGTACACCGATCGTCTGTTACAGACATTTTCTCCCAGTGAGGTGTTGGTCTCGAGGTCATCGCGAGAAGCTTTTACCACACGGCATGGGCAACGTTACCACGAGTACGCGCTGGACGACTGGGCCTTCCAGCATGCCTTCGCGCGCGATTTGCTGATGCAGCATTTCCAGACCACCTCACTGAAAGGTTTCGGGGTGGATGATTTCAATGCTGGTTTGGTGGCTGCAGGTGCTGCACTTCATTATATCCGCCAAACCCGGCAAGAAGCACTGGTGCATATCTCTGCGCTCTCGCGCATTGATGAGGATCGCCATGTTTGGCTCGACCGATTTACGATCCGAAACCTTGAACTTGTCAGCTCACCACACGAACAAGCAAAAACGCTGCTTGATGTGATGGATCATACGGTTACGCCTATGGGTGGACGGATGTTGAGAAGGTGGATTCTCTTGCCATTGAAAGAACACATGGCCGTTCAGCAAAGACTGGACAATGTTGAAGTGCTGGTCAGTCGCGATGATTTGTTGGGCCAGCTTACCGAACGGCTTGCCTCAATGGGAGATCCAGAACGAATTGCAGCACGAATCGCCATCCGAAAACTGGGGCCGCGTGAAGCGCTTCAGTTGAGCCGTTCCTTGGCTGCACTTGTTCCGCTGAAAGCATGTCTGGTGCAAAGTGCGCACCCTGCATTTATTGCACTGGCCGACCGCATCCAGCTTTGTTCCGCACTTCGGGAAAGACTAGAAGCAGCGGTATCCGACGATGCCCCGGCAGTGGCTGCCAAAGGTGGAATTTTCAAAGAGGGATACCATGCAGAACTGGATGAAATCAGGGGCCTTTCCGGCGAAGGGAAGGAAACCCTGCTGCGTATCCAGCGCGAAGAGGCAGAGCGGACGGGTATCACCAACCTGAAGATTGCCTACAACAGCGTATTCGGTTACTACATCGAGGTTACCAATGCACACAAAGCCAAGGTGCCTACAAGCTGGATCCGAAAGCAGACTCTCACCAATGCGGAGCGTTATATCACGGAGGAGCTGAAGGTTTACGAGGAGAAAATACTGGGTGCAGAATCCCGCATTGCAGCCATTGAGGAGCGCCTGTATGCCGAGTTGCTTTCTTTCATGACGGACTATATTCCGATGTTACAGCAGAACGCAGCTGAATTATCGGTATTGGATTGCCTGTGCAGCCATGCGACTGTGTCGCGCACGAATGGCTATGTGAAGCCGATAGTCAATGATTCACTGCGGCTGGATATACTGGGAGGTCGGCACCCGGTGCTCGAAACCTTGCTACCCCCTGGCGAGCTGTATGTCCCCAACGATCTCAGCCTCGATCACGAAAACAGCCAGATTATCATGATTACCGGTCCGAACATGTCGGGTAAATCAGCTGTACTCAGACAAACAGCCTTGATTGTTCTTATGGCTCAATCCGGTTGTTTCGTACCGGCGAACCATGCCGAGTTTGGCGTGGTGGACAAGGTGTTTACACGCGTCGGTGCTTCCGACAATCTGAGCCAGGGCGAATCCACGTTCATGGTTGAAATGAACGAGACCGCCAGTATTCTTCATAACATCAGTTCCCGCAGTCTTGTCCTGCTTGACGAAATTGGTCGGGGAACCAGTACATACGATGGTATTTCCATTGCATGGGCAATCGCCGAATACCTGCATGAACATCCGCAGCATCGCCCTAAAACCCTGTTTGCAACCCACTACCACGAGTTGAACGAAATGGCGGCCAGCTTTTCACGAATCCGGAATTTCCACATTTCCATTCGGGAAACCGGCTCAAGCATCCTTTTTCTGCGGAAACTGGTGCCCGGCGGAAGCGAGCATAGTTTCGGAATCCATGTGGCTCGTATGGCCGGTATGCCTCAAACCGTGATTCAGCGTGCCACCCGCATGCTCGAAACTCTGGAGCA
>JBJTJB010000631.1:0-1858 GCA_046095245.1 Bacteroidota bacterium
AAATTCTACCGTCCCCATGAGAACAGTTCGAACACATCGGTGTCTTATTATACCAAGGGAGCAGCAGTTGCCTTTTTGTTGGATATGAAGATCCGGGAAAAAACGGGCGGCAAGAAGACGCTCGATGACTTCATGTTGCAGATGTATGAGCGTTATTTCAAAAGTATGAACAAGGGCTTTGCTCGAGGCGATCTGGACCGCATGTGTGCGCAAACCGCGGGCGTCGATTTGAGTACATTCATCAGCGGATTGGTTGATTCGCTGTCCTTTCCGGATCCTGCATCGGCGCTTTCAGTAGTCGGCCTGTCGCTGAAGGATTTGAATCAGGGTGGGAGTTCGGGTTGGTCGGGTATTACGGCAGGCACAAAAGATGGAAAATTGTCTGTGACTGCCATCGAACGTGGATCGCCGGCCTGGGATGCAGGTATCAACGTGTACGATGAGTTGATTGCGGTTGATGATTTAAGGCTTGGCGATGATTTGACCAAAGTGATCTCATCCTACAAATCCGGTGAAGCGGTTGATATCACCTTGTCCAGGGCGGGAACGGTTCGCCGCATCAAATTGGACTTGAAATCGAATCCGAACGTTAAATATCAGATCAATCGAATTTCAGGTTCAACCACGGCAAATCATTCTGATGCAAGCACTTCAACAGCTGCAGAAGTCAATTTTCGCGCCTGGTCCGGAAAGTGATTTATTGAGCCAGGATAACGAATTCCGTTCGTCTGTTTTTTGATCGGCCTTCTTGTGTAGTGTTGTCTGCAATCGGCTTTTCCGAGCCGAAACCCTTGTACTGCATCCGCGACAGAGGGATGCCCAATTGACCCAGGAATACATAAACAGCCTCCGCACGTTCTTCCGATAATCGTTTGTTTCGTTCAGGAGATCCGCTGCTGTCGGTATGCCCATGCAAGGCAATACGGATGGCGGGATTCTCCTTGAGGTACTCCGAAAAATCAGTGATGATGTAACGGTCTTGTTGGGTCAGTGCCGCCGACTCCGTTTCGAAGAGGATATTGTCCAGCTCGTACGCTTCCCCGATTTTGTTGGTTTTCAGATTCAGCTCCACTTTTCGGGGTTCGGCATTCATTGTATCTCCTTTGCTGAAGTAAGCCGACGAGTATGCAAATCCCTTTTTCTTGACGGTGAGGATGTAATCTTCGTCAGCCCGGACGACAGAAGCGAAGCGTCCGCTCAGACTATCGTAGCTCACATCAGCGAATTGTTGGGTCCCGGCACTCTTCAGTTGTATTTTAGAACCCTCCAGATCGGTTTCGTCATCGGCCTTGACTTCGCCCTTGATGAAAAGGACTTTTTCCGGCCGTGCAGCTTCATGAAGTTCGAAGCTATAGATGTCATATCCGCCATGCCCCTTCAGGTTGTTGCTGGCGAAGTACCCTTTTTTTCCATCTGTGCTCACAAAAAATCCCAGTTCATCGGCTTCGGTATTGATGGGGTATCCGAGATTGACCGGGGCGCTAAAGCCGCCATCAGCCGTTAACTTGGCCATGTAGATGTCATAGCCTCCCATTCCCGGAAGGCGGTCACTGCTGAAGTAGAAGGTATGGTTGTCGGGATGGATGAAGGGAGTTTTTTCGTTACCATCGGTGTTTATGCTTCTACCCAGTGCAGTTGCATTCCCCCAGGAACCATCGGTTTGGCGCTTGCTGACGTAGATATCGCTGGTGCCAATCACCGAATCGCGGATACTGACAAAGTACAGGCTTTTACCATCAGGAGAAACCGAAGGTTGGCTTTCCCAGCGCTGCGGGTGATTCACGCCGCTGCCAACACTACGAGGTTCTGACCATACATTGCCCGATTCATCGCTCGTGTAAATGTCAAAATTCCCATT